>CAKMJS010000064.1 GCA_927405585.1 uncultured Desulfosporosinus sp. | reverse complement strand
TTGAATATCCTCCCCCATGTAATCTCCTGTATTTTCATAGGCGATAGCTCTGCACCCTCCGCATCGTTCTATATTGCGACAGTCTTTGCATTTTCCTTGTAAGTTTTTCTTATCTCTGATTCTCCAGAGAACACTACTGTCGTACCAAATTTTAAATAATCCGTCACTAAGGATGTTGCCAATGGGGATATTTAAACGCCTGCAAGGAAGCACAGTCCCATCCCATAAAATTGCCAAGGACGTAAAACCAACCGGGCAAAAGCCGCCTATCTTGTAATCTTTTCGGGAGTTCTTATGCTCCGTATTTATCCATAAGGGACGGAGTCTTCTTACTGTCAGTTGGCTGTTAATTGTGTTGGCACGTTCAGTAATGGTTTCATATATTTTCTTAATCTCTCCCTTTGTCAAAGTGTCACCAATATTGCTATTGCCACATGGGGTGACTCTCTCGACGGTAACGGCATTAACATTATTTTGATCAGCAAAATCAATGATTCTTAACGCTTCGTGCATGTTTTTTTTCATTAGAGTAAACATAATCGAAACTTCCAAGTTATTTGCCCTTAGTAATTTTATGGTATTCGTGACTTTCGCAAAAACACCTGCACCGCGAACTAAATCATGTGTTTCAGCAGTAGCTCCGTCCAAAGAAATTTGGATTTGTCGGAGTTTTTTATACTCCGTTAACTTTGTGACTTGGTTTGCTTCGATACATGTTCCATTGGTCAAAATGTCAAACTGCTTAGTATTACTATCATTCTCAAAATAATTCATAAGCTCAAATAAATGGGGACTGAGGAAAGGTTCTCCTCCAGTTAAAGATATCCTCCCCAACATATTCCATTTATTCAATGCAATTGATAATTGATTTGCTATTTGCAATAATTTCTCAAGCGGCAGGTTTTGAGACTGATACCCTTCCTGGTAGCAATGAGCGCACCGCAGATTGCACTCATTCATAAAATGCCATTGAAAATATAATTCTTCCTTATTCATCTTTTTTCTCCCATGATGTTATTGTAAATAATATAGTCGCATAGCTTCTCATCAAATCCCAAAGAATTTATATATGGATTTCGATAAAGACCCATGGTTTTTAAGAAAGCAGCACTTCTTCCTCGTAAAGAAAAATAGGTGATAATTGAGATAAGCATACTCTTTGTAAGTTTTTTTTCTTTATGCTCAAAGTTAATAATAGCCTGCCGTGACGTACCTATCTGCATTGCAAGATCCTGTTGTGTAAGATTAAGAATGCTTCTAAGTGTAGGCAGATTATCGCATAGTAGTTCTACAGCTTCATTTATTGGACTATTTTCCATATATTTCACCCTGAAGCTACCGTAGCATAGATGGTGTAAAAAGTAAATACAAGATGTAATACTTTAATACATTATATTAAACAAATCCAGCAGTGACTCACTGTTTTAGAATACAGGAGATTAAATTATAGTTTGAATATATAAATAAATGTATAAAATCTGATATGCCACTGATACAATACCCTTATGGATGTACAAAAAAAACAACCCAAGGGTTGGGCATATATTAAAGCGGGAAAAACGATCGCCTTGGTTGGGCCGTCTGGCGGAGGGAAAACAACCCTATGTTCTCTTCTGCCGAGATTTTATGACGTCACCGCAGGATCGATAACCATCGATGGGGTGGATATCCAGGATATTACTCTGGACTCTTTGCGAAATACGATCGGCATTGTGCAACAAGACGTTTATCTCTTTGACGGCTCGATCAAAAAGAATATTGCCTACGGCAAGGCAGACGCTACGGATACCGAAATCATAGAGGCTGCTCAAAATGCCAATATTCACGAATTTATCATGACTCTTGACGAGGGTTACGATACCAATGTCGGAGAACGAGGAGTTAGGCTCTCAGGCGGGCAAAAGCAACGACTCTCGATCGCTCGAGTGTTTTTAAAGAACCCTCCAATTCTAATCTTGGACGAGGCTACCTCCTCGCTCGATAATGAAAGCGAACTATACATCCAAAAATCACTAGAAAAGCTCTCGAAATACAGAACCACCATCGTGATTGCCCACAGGCTGAGTACGATCAAAAATTCAGATGAAATCGTCGTCGTGACTGACGTCGGCATTCAGGAACGAGGCAGTCACAAACAGCTAATCGAAAAAGGCGGAATATACGCTCATTACTATAATATGCAATTTGAGGGGTTGGAGTAGATTACAACTGCATTAAGACTAGTAACGAGGAACAGCATTACTGTTCCTCGTCTTTTTAATATTTTTTAACTGGGACAAGGGGACAGGTTTGTCCCATCAGCCTTAACTTTTGCAGAAGAATTTAGATTGATTAATAAGACGGATAATCAGTGCCACTATACGTGTGAGTATGACGATCCGCCATCGCTGTTCTGCCACTGTAATAATGCACATGAGAACCATCCGCCAGATAAACTGCAGGTCCAGTCATACCCGAATAGTAATGCACGTGCCCATCGTCCCGCGAAGTGGTCCCCTTGTAGTAGTGACCATGAGAGACACCATACGCTACTCCCAAACTAGTCGTCCCTACCATAGTATGAGTGTGTTGATCCACGAATGAGGTTACAAAAGAATAATTGTGCACATGGTTAAGACCTGTTCTCGTATACACCCGCTCACCTCCAGATATTCTTATTTAAGCCATAACCCATCAAAGCTCAAAATAATATATGGATATTTATGGTGATTAGTGTGTTCGAATAACAGATCTCTTTTGTGTTATCAGTAATAAAGGGTAATTAGTACCGTGCATAGAATTCTAGTAAGCTGTAGTTTTCCAACTACGAACGTTTTAGTGAACTCGCGTAGCACAGGTGTACCACTGAGAAGTGGGAGTCTCACGATTGGATAAAGGAGTAGGGTAAATGGGACTATCAAAAATATGGTATCGTTATGACCGTGCAATTTGGATTCGGGTCATAGGCACAATTCTTACCACAATTACTAGTTTTGCTATTCGGCCGTTTTTAGCCGTTTATCTCTACAATAAGACTGGGAACCTTTATTACATCGGTATAATTTTGGGTTTGGCTCCCCTGATGGGAGTGTTGACTAACATATGGGGCGGCGGACTTGCTGATAAGTATGGGCGCAAACCGTTAATGGTCTGGAGCTTACTATTTCAAGGAATTTCTATGCTAGGTTATATCTTTGCGGTTACCCCCCTTCACTTTGCCCTCGTTTCTGTGATCAACGGTATTGCCTTTTCTTTCTACTACCCGGCTGCCAACGCTCAAATTGCTGATATTGTCCCCGAAGGACAGCGTTCCGAGGTGTATGCCTTGATGCATACTGCTCTAAATGTAGGAGCCGCTCTAGGCCCCATGCTGGGTCTACTAATGATAACGATTAACCAAAGCCTGACCTTCTTAGCTTCTGCACTCACACTGCTAATGTATTCGTTCCTAGTCTGGGCTTTAATTCCAGAAACATTACACAAGACTTCTATTTTACCAGAAAAAGGGCACGTTGCGACCGTCGAAGGTCCTATTCAGCCAGAACGGTTTTCTTATAAGAAGCATAAATTCTTGTTCCAGTTCACCCTCCTTGCCATGCCAATTACGTTGCTCTATGCTCAAGTGGAATCAATCTTCCCCTTATACCTTCAAGCTAATTTTGACAACTATTTAACGATCTTTACGTCCTTAATGACTATGAATGGAATCCTGGTTGTGATAATTGCAGTCTGGCTCGCTAAGAAAACGGAGAAACTTCACTCGCCAACTGTCTTACTGATCGGATATATCCTTTTTGCTTTTGTGGGAATTGGCTATGGATTCGGAGCCTGGGGTAAAGTGATTGCGCTACTATTTGTAGCCGAGGTTATCTTTACAATCGCCGAATGTATTACGTTTCCAAACCAAAGCAAACTTCTATCAATCATCGCTCCGGCTCATATGCGTGCACGCTACTTTTCAATCTTCAGTATGAATTGGGGTCTCTCCAAGAGTCTTGGTCCCATACTCGGCGCGGTGATCTTTGCCCACCAAGGCGGTCTATTTCTGTTTATAGCCTTGTCTTGTCTGCTACTGGTTTCTGGCGTATCAACGTACTACCTTACCAATTCAACTCGGAGGCAGGTCATTGCCGAGGGAACGGTGAACCAGGCTTAAGGGATCGTAAAACCAAAGGCCATGGAAAAGTTAGTGCGTTTTTTATGTATGTGAGATTGTTTCTTATAGCATCTCTTATAGCATTTCGTCCAAGGCTTTCTTAATCTCTAAAAGAAATTCTTCTGTGTTGACCGCTTTCTTATTGACAACCTCGGATATCTGAACTAAATCCTTCGGCATGACTCCACTTTCAATGGTTTTAATAGAAGCTTTTTCTAATTTATCTGCAAAAGCTACGAGTTCATGGAGTCCGTCCAGTTCACCGCGCTTTTTCAGAGCACCAGTCCAAGCGAAGAGGGTTGCCATAGAATTTGTCGAGGTTTCTTCTCCTTTTAGATGTTTATAGTAATGCCGTGTGACCGTGCCGTGAGCCGCCTCAAACTCATAACAACCACTTGGTGAAACCAACACGGAGGTCATCATCGCTAGGCTACCAAAGGCAGTTGCCACCATGTCAGACATCACATCACCGTCATAGTTTTTACAAGCCCAGATCATTCCACCTTCAGAACGCATAACGCGAGCCACTGCGTCATCAATTAAAGTGTAAAAGTATTCGATTTGAGCCGCTTCGAACTTTGCTCTGTAATCCTTTTCATAGATGTCTTGGAAGATATCCTTGAATCGATGGTCATATATTTTTGAGATGGTATCCTTGGTGGAAAACCATAAATCTTGTTTCAAATCGAGGGCGTAATTGAAGCAAGAGTGAGCAAAGCTTTCAATTGATCCATCGAGATTATGCATGCCCATAATAACGCCCTTATCTTGAAAATCAAAGATGGTTTGACGTGATTGATCCCCGTTTTTGCTGGTAAAAACTATTTCAGCCGTTCCAGCGCCTTGCACTTGATACTCTACATTCTTATAAATATCTCCATAAGCATGTCGCGCAATGGTGATTGGCTTTTTCCATGCGATGACCAAAGGTTTGATACCCTGAACAATAATGGGGGTTCGGAATACTGTACCATCGAGAATGGCACGAATGGTTCCATTTGGACTTTTCCACATTTGCTTTAATTGATACTCTTCAACCCTTTGGGCATTCGGAGTAATGGTAGCGCATTTTACAGCGACACCATATTTTTTCGTTGCCATGGCTGCATCGACGGTTACTCTGTCTTCTGTCTCATCCCTTTTTGCTAAGCCTAGGTCGAAATATTCGGTTTTTAAATCAAGATAGGGTTTTAATAAAGTATCTTTAATTGACTGCCATATGATTCTAGTCATCTCATCCCCGTCCATCTCAACTAAGGGAACGGTCATTTGAATTTTCTTCATGCAAGTTCCTCCTTCTGCAATGGTTACCTGTTAATATTCCCCGGAGCGACCACATTAATGATTGGAAACGGATCGCCACATATATTTAAATTATTCTTCTTTTAAAATTCGAAAATCCCTTCTTAAGAACGAATAGATTCGCGCCCATTAAAGATTCAATAACAAGGCCTGTTTAGATTGACAAGCCTTGTTTCTTACCATGAAATAAATGGGGCTAATAATTGATCTCCACTTTCTTTCGTATCCCGAGATCTCGACATCGCTTTTCTAAGTTAAATAGGAGTTCGTAAGTCCTTTTCCTCCTTTTAGGTATTCCAACCTTGATTTTAAATATTTACCACTTTCTAATCCAAAGTTCATTAGGAAGTGGACAAAAAAATAATGGCAAGGTTAACTTTACCCTGCCATTACGATGAAGCGATCTCTTCGCAAATAAATGAATGACTATTCAAAATTCCATTGAAGTTTGGAAAATTCTATGGTATATTTTGCTGGACACGAACCTAATAGACTGGAAACTTTAGTTCGACTAGAAAAGGAGGATTTAAGATGACTGTGAAAACTGAGTTAGATGCACTTATAGAAAAGATGAATACCAACCCAGTCCATATCGAGTCTGAAAAAGACCGTGTATTTCAGGTAACCCTTGAGGAAAGTGGTTCTCTACAAATTGTCTTAAAGGCTGGCCGCGTAGCAGTAGTTGACGGAACTCCCCATCACCCTGAAGTAACGCTATTCCTTACTGATAAAAATTTCTCCAAATTGCTAAAGGATGACTTGAATTCTACAATGGCCTTTATGACAGGGAGTTTAAAAGTCGAAGGTAAATTAGGTTTGGCGTTAAAACTCCAAGAACTGGTGAAATTATATCAATAATTAGTTCGCCTGGATTGCTCCCATTGGGCAATATTTAACACATACCTGACACTCAACACATTTCTCCTGATCGATGACAGGTGCAGCGAATCCATTTTGTACGAGAGCTCCCACTGGACAGACTTTTATTGAAGGACAAGGATGGTTCTGCGGACATTTATTCTTCACAACTGAAATATTCATTAATTCACCTTCCCTTGACTGTAGTTTGTGGTTATCCAATCAAATAATATACCCCCATGGGGTATAAGCATACTATAGCTTTAGATGCTTTATTTGTCAAGTACCCATGGTCCAAAATCATGAATTCGTATTTCTATCCTCTTAACTATACTTTGGAGTAGTACTCCCTTCACCGATTCAGTGTTCAACTTTCGTTGAACGAGTTCCCTTGCCCGTCAGAAAGAGTCTCAGTCTTGTCTACTAGAACAAGCCTGAGACTCTTTTTCAATGTAGTCAATAATAATCACAACTACTATTCATACAACTACTCTTCAAGAAAAAACCGGATCCAAGTGGCCATCTAACCAAGCAATGACATCACTCATAACTTCATCTCTATTCGTCTCATTGAGCATTTCATGTCTACCATCTTTATAAAGTTTGTAAGTAACATCAGTGAGGCCAACTCCTTGATAAGTTTCGAAAAGCTTGACTATACCTTTACCATTATTCCCTACGGGATCCTTCTGACCAGAAAAAATGTAGATTGGCAACTCTTTAGGTACCATTCTAATGTTCTTAGTCTTTTCAATGTCCTTTAGTCCTGTTAAGAAATCATAAAAAAATCCAGCAGCAAAAACACTCCCACAGGACGGATCGTTAATATATTTATCGACTTCATCGGCATCTCTACTTAACCAGTCAAACTCTGTTCTATTGGGTTTAAAGGCCTTGTTATAACTTCCGAAGGACATTTTGTTTAGTTTTTCGCTTCTTGCCCTTCTGCCCTTCAAAATAACTTCAACCATGGCAACGAATTGTGCTATATGAAGCATCATGCCTTGCTTGCCATTAGACCCTGAGAGAATAGCGCCGTTTAATTCCCTTCCATATAACATCATATATCTTTGGGTGATGAAGGAACCCATGCTGTGTCCAAATAAAAACAAAGGTAACAGAGAATTCTCCTTCTTGATAATACCACTTAATTGATGAAGATCCTCTACTAGCCACTTAAACCCATCTTTCTCTGCTAAATACCCTACATCTTTCATAGTTTTCGCACTTTTCCCATGCCCTCTATGATCATTAATATAGACGATATAACCACTTTCCGTCAGCTTTTCAGCAAATCTCTGGTATCGCGCTCCTGTCTCCGCCATACCATGAGCTATTTGAACAATTCCCTTAATCTCAACTTTGTCATCAGGAATCCACTGATAAACAAATATCTCTGTTCCCTCTTCCGATCGAAACGAAAACTCTTTTCCAATCACATAATTTCCCCCCGTGTATTTCTTATTACAATGCCGGAACAAACCCTATACATTTCTTTATTCTCCAAAAACCCAATATATCCCTTCTTTTTAGAAAAACTCGGAGAGGTTATTAGATTAATACAAATAATCAAATTAATTTATTTATTTTGATTATTTGTATTATATTTATTTCAGAAATGTGATAAGATTAATTAATGAATGGCTATTCACATTTGAATTAATGCTATCCAAAGTTTAGCTGCTGGACCGATAATAATATCTAAAATTTTTAATGAAATGGCAGGCGACTATAACATGAATGATAATCCTGGAATTATCTATGACGATGTGGCAAAGTGTGTTGATGAAGTTATCCAGTATGTCGGGAAGGATATCACCTTCAGTATGACCCTTGCCCTCGGGAAACCCATCCATTTTATCAATGAACTTTACAGACGAGCCAAAGAAGACCCTGAGATTAAGCTTAGAATCATTACTGCCCTGGCTCTTGAGAAACCAAAAGGGCACAGTGATCTAGAAAAACGGTTTTTGGGCCCTCTTTCGGATCGGATTTTTGAGGGTGTACTAGAATTTGACTATATGTTGGATTTCAGAGCAGGAAAACTCTCTAAGAACGTTGAAGTCCTTGAGTTTTTTTGCAAAGCAGGTGGATACCTGAATAGCCCAGTAGCTCAGCAGAACCATTTGGCTACGAACTACACCCATGCAAGTCGCGATGCTATGGCCTTAGGTAGCAATGTCTTCGGCCAACTTGTAGGCTACCGAGAAATTAATGGCAAGACAATGTACTCTATGAGTTGCAACACCGATGTCTGTCTTGAAGCTGTTAGGGCACTTAAGGCGAAAAGAGCGAACGGGGAGAAAGTCGCTATTATTGGCGAAGCGAACCGAAAAATGCCCTTTATGTATGGCGATGCCGTTGTGGAAGCGGATACGTATGACATTATTCTTCAGGGCCCAAAATATGACTATGAACTTTTTTGTCCACCTAAAGACCCTGTTGCCCTGCCCGATCACATGATTGGTATAAACGTTAGCACCTTGATTAAAGATGGCGGCACTATCCAAGTAGGGATTGGTGCTCTTGGTGACGCTATTGTTTCAGGACTGATTATGCGCAATGAACATAATGAACTCTATCAGGAGATCCTCCAAAAAGCTGGTCTGATGACACGCTACGAGAAACTCATCTCCGAGTGGGGAGATACTGGAGTTTTCCAGAAAGGACTCTACGGTTCATCCGAGATGTTCGTTGATGCCTTCATGCAGATGTATAAAAGCAAGATCTTAAAGCGAAAAGTCTTTGATAGCATCCCGATTATGAAACTGATCAACGACAGAAAACTCGCAGCAGATAACATCCCTACAGACATCATAGACCAACTGATTGAAATGAAAGCAGTCCATTCTATACTGAATGAGGAAGACTTTACTTTTCTGACTGAATTCGGAATCCTGAAACAGGGCCTTAACTATGAATTGGGTAGTATTATCGACAACGGAACCAAGTACTCTGCAGATATGAATGACGATAAAAACCGCATGGAGCTTCGAGCGTTGCTTGGAAAAGAGCTCAGAGGTGGTCAAGTTATCCTTGGGGCGTTCTTTGTAGGTCCTAAGGCATTTTACCAGGCTTTGAATGAAATGAGTGAAGAAGAACGACAGCTCTTCGGTATGTCTGGTGTCGAAAAGGTTAATCAGCTTTATGGAGGGGAAGAGCTGAGGACCCTACAACGAAAAGATGCACGTTTTGTCAACACTGGCATGGTTGCGACTTTGCTTGGCTCCATTGCTTCAGATCAGCTCGAGGATGGTCGGATTATCAGTGGGATCGGTGGACAATATAACTTTGTAGCTATGGGGCATGCCCTACCGGATGCCAGAATTATTATGATGGTTAAAAGTACCAAGGGCTCCGGTAAAAGCCTAAAATCAAACATTCTCTTTAGTTATGGGCATTGCTCAGTACCCAAACATCTGCGGGACATTATTGTTACCGAGTACGGTATTGCTGACGTTCGCAGTAAACCAGAGAAACAAGTGATCGCCGAAATGCTGAATGTCGCCGATTCTCGGTTCCAAAACCAACTGCTTGATCAGGCAAAAAAGGCCGGCAAAATACCTTTAGATTATGAGATTCCGGCAGAATACAGAAATAATACCCCCGAAAAGATTGCCTCCTTACTGAAGCCCTATCAAGCTCACGGTATGTTTAAGGCATTTCCCTTTGGGACAGATTTAACAGAAACGGAAATCATACTAGGAGGTGCGTTGAAGGGCTTAAAGAGACTCTCTACAGGAAATCGTTTAAAAATGGTGACAGGTTTGCTCTCCGAATTCCTCAAACCCTTCCCCAAATCTGCTCAACCCTATATGGAACGATTAAAACTTAGCAAGCCTTCTTCCATGCAAGAAAAAATCATGAGGAAACTCGTTACCTTTGCTCTGAGGAACAACAACAGTCTGCCTGATTCCGCACCTACCCAAATTTCTAGCCCTACCAACAAATCTATCAACAACTAACTCGCTAACTCACTCATTCCCATTTTCGCCGAGGATTGAAGACATAGTTTATATGACGGGGTAGTAACAAACTAGAAAATAAGTTTGTTACTACCTCCTTTTATTTATACTATTTGAATACTCTAAATTGGTAAATTAATTTTGATTATTAACTTACATTATTGGCAGAGTTATGATAATATTCACTTAATGAATGATTATTCATTCATTCATTAAGAAGAGGTTCTTTCGTTCAAAAATTTACCTTATCACTCCACTCCACTCTGTTGTTAGAGAATTTCGATGAAATGGCAGGCGACAAGAATGTTGAATGAAAAGCCCGGAATGGTCTATAACGACGTGAGAAAATGTGTTGATGAAGTCATCAACTATGTAGGGAAAGAGATCACCTTTTCAATGACCCTTGCCTTAGGGAAACCCGTCCTCTTTACCAATGAACTTTACAGGCGAGCCAAAGAGGATCCTGAAATCTCACTTAAAATTATTACCGCCCTCTCACTTGAAAAACCAAAAGGCAACTCGGAACTTGAAAAACGATTTCTCCAGCCTCTTTCCGATAGAGTTTTCGCAGGGGTTCCCGAATTTGACTACATGCTGGATTTCAGAGGGGGAACACTTCCTAAAAATGTTGAAATCTTTGAGTTTTATAGTAAAGCGGGCTCAAATCTCAATAATCCTCTGGCTCAGCAAAACCATTTGTCTTCACACTATACTCATGTCGTTCGAGATGCGTTAGCCCTCGGAACCAACGTCTTCGGAGAACTTATCGGTTACCAATCGATTAACGGTAAAACAACATATTCCATGGCTTGTAACCCAGATATTTGTCTTGAGACTATTCGAAAAATGAAAGTAATACAAGCCAAAGGCGAAAAGGTTGTTATTATTGGGGAAGCCAATAATAAGCTGCCCTTTATGTATGGAGATGCTGTTGTTGAAGCGGAAAACTATGACATTATTCTTCAGGGGCCACAGTATGATTATGAACTATTCTGCCCGCCTAAAGATTCTGTGGCTTTGTCCGATCACATGATTGGTCTCAATGTCAGCACCTTGATCAAAGATGGCGGTACATTACAGGTAGGGATTGGCGCCCTTGGCGACGCGATTGTTTCAGGACTGATTATGCGCAATGAACATAACGATCTCTATGAGGAGATCCTTAGCAAGGCTGGCTTGATAAAACGCTATGAAAAATTAATTACTCAATGGGGAGATACGGGAGTCTTCAAAAAGGGTCTTTATGGCTCATCCGAGATGTTTGTCGATGCCTTTATGCAAATGTATAAAAGCAACATTTTAAAAAGGAAGGTTTTCGACAGCATTCCCCTCATGAAACTAATCAATGAGGAGAAACTCTCCGCTGACAATATCCCTTTGGACATTATCGATCAATTGCTTGAACTGAAAGCGCTCCATACCAAACTTAGTGCCAAAGACTTTGCCTTTCTCTCGGAATATGGCATTCTGAAAAAAGGCCTTAGGTATGAAAATCGCTCGATAATCGATGGAGAAATCAGTTACTCAGTGGATCTGAGTCAAGAAGAAAACAGACAAGAGATTAGGAAATTGTTGGGGGGAAAACTTCTCAAGGGTTTTGTCGTCCAGGGCGCCTTCTTTTTAGGGCCAAAAGCCTTTTATCAAGCTCTTAATGAGATGAGTGAAGAAGAACGACAACTATTTGTCATGTCTGCTGTCGAAAAGGTTAACCAACTTTATGGTGGAGAAGAACTGCGGACCTTGCAGAGAAAAGATGCCCGTTTTGTGAATACGGGCATGGTGGCAAGTGTTCTCGGCGCAATCGCCTCGGATCAACTCGAGAACGGTCAAGTGGTCAGCGGCATCGGTGGGCAATATAACTTTGTAGCTATGGGACATGCCCTAGCAGATGCACGGGTTATTATGATGGTTAAAAGCACCAAGGGGTCTGGTAAGCGTCTCAAGTCAAACATAGTCTTCAGTTATGGTCATTGCTCCATACCCAAACATCTGAGAGACATCATTGTTACCGAGTATGGAATTGCAGATCTTCGAAGTAAACCGGAAAAACAGGTTATCATCGAAATGATTAATATCGCGGACTCAAGATTTCAAAAGCAACTCCTTGATCAAGCAAAAAAGGCTGGCAAGCTACCCTTGGATTATGAAATTCCAGAAGACTATAGAAATAATTTACCACAAAAAATCTCTGACTTACTAAAGCCCTATCAGTCTCAAAGTCTATTTCAGCAATTCCCATTTGGTACAGATTTAACAGCCGACGACGTTGCTCTGGGGGGATCGCTGAAGGCCTTGAAGGGACTCGCCAAGGGAAATCCTTTAAAAATGGCTATAGGGTTGCTGCTGGAATTCTTCAAACCGATTCCCAAATCCACGTACAGCCATATGGAGAGAATGAAACTGCTCAACCCTTCTTCTCTGCAAGAGAAAATCATGAGAAAGACGGTCGTTTTCGCCCTGAGAAACAATAATGCACTTCAGAATTCTATCGTCCTTTCAACACCAGCTCCAAATCACGTGATCAATAAGTAGGGGCACGATGCATCGTGCCCCTACTGGTTTCCTGGAATTATAGCTTAGTGTCCCATTGTTTGCCGATACGGCGCATTTCCTGTTTTACAAAGTCCTCGTAGGTTAGTCCTGCTTTTTGAATTACTCGACTGATTGCTTCATTTTCCAGAATACCTTTGTGAACGATTTCTCCCATCCTTTCCTCAGGCACGGGTTCATCGAAAAAATAGCCTTGAATATTGTCACATTTTCCTTTGGTAAGGTAATCAAATTGTTTTTGGTTTTCTACCCCGCCAGCAATTAATTCAATATTGAGCTTATGCACCAGTGAAATGATAGACTCCGCTAAGGCATCTTGGGGTCTAGGTTGATCTATTTCATGAATGAATTCCTTATCTAACTTCACCATATTTACCGGTAGTTTTTTTAAATCGCTGATAGAGAGTTTTCCAGTTCCAAAATCTGTGAGCGTTATCCTGATCCCATCATCTTTCAGCATTTTCAAGGGACTGATCACCTTATCTAACTCAAGAAAGACGGTTTCTGGAACTTCTAACTCAAGATTCGATACTTCAATCCCAGAATCTCTAATTGCATTAGAGACCACTGTATAAAAATCTTTTTGTTTAATCTGGATTGGGGAAATATTCACGGACATATTTAGATTTAAACCATACTTACTATTAAGTTTAAAACACGCTTTGCAAGCCGTGTTAATAACCCAACTCCCAATCGGGACGATCAGACCTGTTTCTTCGGCAAAGGGAATAAACTCCCTCGGCATTACTAATCCTACTTCCGGGTTATTCCAGCGAATCAACGCTTCGAAGCCACGTAACCTTCTCGTTCTAGCTTCATATTGGGGTTGGTAGTATAACTCGAATTCTTGATTTCTTATCGCCTTGTTAAGCATTTTTTCAAGTTTGAGCTTCCGCTCTAACCCGTCTTTAATACCCTCGTTAAAGAAGTAATTACAATTCTTGCCCAGTTCCTTGGCCTTGTACATTGCTTTATCAACATTCATTAAAAGATCCTCAGAATTATCCCCATCATCCGGAAATACTGAGATTCCTAAGCTTGCTGTTATATCCATCTGATTTCCGTCAACGATATAGGGTTCAGCTAAGATTAAATTCAATCTATTGATGATCGGAAATAACTCATTATCATGCCTAATATTTTGAAATAAGAGCAAAAAGTTATCTTCACCTACCCGGGCAACAGAGTCGTAATCCCTCATACAAGAAACAAGTCTTCTTGCAGTATCTACTAGAATTTTGTTTCCAATGGCATGACCCAACGAATTATTAATCTTTTTAAAATCATCTAAATCTACCAACACAATTGCTGCTTTCGTGCCGGTTCTTCGGCAAGTAGAAATTGACGTGTTTAAGCGATCCACAAATAAATTTTTGTTGGGCAAATTCGTTAAAGCATCACGATAGGCTAAGGCCATCATCTTTTGCTCTTTTTGTTTTAGACTAGTCACATCATGGTTCGTACCTATAATCTCAGTAATTTTTTTATGACTATCATAAATTGGGGAAAGATTAATGTGATAGTGTCGAATACTACCATCAAGCATCTTAAAACCATGCTCAAAAGAGTTGGCGCTGTTATGAGCAACTTGGTTTAAAATACCCTGCCAACTAGTATGGGTATTTTCAAACTGTAGAAACTTGGAAATATTTTTTCCAATGATTTCATCTGCAGATTTTTCAGTTATTTTACAAAAACTCTTATTCACCGATCGGATAATTCCATTCAAACTACAACTATAGATCAGGTCGTTGGAGTCTTCTACAATATTTCGATACCTGTTTTGGGTTAATTCTTGGGTATTTCGTATTTCTTCAAGTAGTTGTCTTAATTTTTTCTCAGAATTGGCGGATTGCTCAAAAGCTTTTACAAGTAATTCATTTCTTTTTAATAACCCGAGTTCTCTTTGTTTTAAAGCTGATATATTAATAAAATGCGCCGCAATATATCCCTTTTTACTTGAATGGGCATGAACTAGAAACCATTGATTCGACGTTTTGGAATAATGTTCAATAACTGCAGGATGACCGCTTAATGCCACATTACCATAAAACATAAGCCAATTGACATCGTCCGATGTAGCACTGGGCTTGATTTCCATCATTCTCCTACCCACAATATCCGCTTGTTTTAATCCAGTCATCAATTCATAAGCGGAATTAATTTCTAGAAATTCAAGATCTATCGGGTTATTATGCAAATCTGTGATAATTTTATGATAGGCGTACGCACTAAGCATGTTTTCCACAACAAGTTCACCCCCTAAAAGGTAACAAATATCCTATTCTGATGTGTTTCCTTCAAGTTCCAGTTCTTCTTACATTTTACCCTTAACTGTCAATTATTCCAATCTTATTTTTATCAGTATTACTTGGGCCTTCCTTGCCAAAAAGACTAACCGGATTAGAGAAAAATCTCAAACGGTTAGTCTTTTTATGCTAAGAACTTATTTCCCTAGAGGAGACCTTTTGACTTTAAGAATTCTTGCGCAATAACCTCAGGCTTTACTTTACCGTCATCATATTTAAGATTCATAGCCACAATATCTTGTTCACTAATTTGTCCGCTAACTTTCTCTAATATTTCCACTATTTTAGGATATTTGTCAACGATCTCTCCTCGGATGACAAAGGAAGAATCATAGAATGGGAAAAAGCCCTTATCATCTTCCAATATTACAAAGCCAAATTTCCCAATCCTGGAGTCCGATGAGTAAGCAGCAGTCACATCAACCTGGGCATTAGCTAAGGCAGTATAAATCACAGCGTATTCCATAGCCAAAACCTTCTTGAATTTTATATCATAGGCCTTACTCCATCCCGGATAGGCATCTGGTTGGGTATCAAAGGTGTTGTCTCCGGCGAGCGTCCAATCTTTAGCATATGGCGCTAAGTCCGAATTTGTTTTGAGTTTATATTTTTCCGCAGTTTCTTTTCTGACGAGCATGACGTAGGTATCGTTATAACCCACAGGTTTAGTCCAGACGACATTGTCTTTTTCTTTGGATTTTTCTGTAACGTATTTAACAGTATCTTCCCTCGATAGGCGTGGACCCTCGTATTTAAGAATATCCATGAGAGCCGTTCCCGTCCAATTGTGATACATATCAATGTCACCCTGCTTCATGGCACCATGCATGACAGCAACTGCAGTTAAGTTGGTGGATAAGTCTACTTTGAGTCCAGAATTTTTTTCAATCAATAGCTTTGCCATGTTTGCTAAAATATAGGTTTGGTTAATCTCTTGGACAGCAAATTTGATAGTTCCAGTATAGGCCATGGGGTCATCTACTTTAGGTTTATCTGGGCTTGGCGTAGCGGCAGGCTTGCTGCACCCCGCTACAACAAACAAGGCACTGATGAGAAGAAAAACACATACTTTAACCAAAACTTTTTTCAACACTCAATTTCCCCCTTTTTATTTAATCTAGCTACCCTATGTTCTGGACTTGTAACGGTTTGTGCGTACTTGAGTCCATAATCAACGACTATCGCTAAGATCGTGGCTGGAAATGCTCCCGCAAAGGTTATTTCACTTCGGTATGAAGCAAGACCGGAAAAAATCAACTTACCCAGACCCCCACCGCCAATAGCAGCTGCTAAGGTGGCAGTACCGATTGTCCATACGGCTGCTACGCGAATGCCAGCGATGATCACTGCTTTAGCGATCGGTAGTTGCACCCATAAAAGCACCTGGAATTCCGTCATTCCCACTCCTCTTGCCGCTTGAACCAGTGAACTCGGCACACTCTTGATGCCTGTGTAGGTATTTTGGAGGATCGGCAGAATGGCATAAATAACCAGGACAATAATGGCGTTTTTGTTTCCTATACCTACGACAGGAATGAGAAAGGCTAGGAAGGCGAGACTCGGAATGGTCTCTCCGATATTAGCTATACCGATGGCATAAGGCGTCAGTTTCTCGTTTTTCGTCAGATATATTCCTAGGGGAATACAAATTACCAAGGCAATGACTAAGGTTATTGCTGAGATGTAGATGTGTTGCCAGGTAAGTGTTAGTACTAACTGCCAGTGTTCTTGCAAATATTTAATTAATAAAACCCATAAGCTTTCATCGGCCACTAATAATCCTACCTTTCAGCTTCTAATTTCAAGCGTTCGGTGTGGGCTCTAATAATTGATTTTTAGCATTGATCAACCAGTCTATCGTTATTCTTGCCATGCCCTCATCGGAGGCAACGCCCAGTAACTTACGCTCCTGATTGATGATTGCGATGGGTACATCAGATTCTCTCAAGGCAATAGCCGCATCGGCGAGGGTCGAAGATTCGATCAAGAGCCTGCGTTCTGCTGATGCTACTTGCCCTAGTGTTAACCCTAACTGTGCTCCCTGCTCAAGGTCCTTTGGTAAGACGCATCCCACCCAGCACCCCAGCTCATCCACAACTTGAATAATTTTAGGATTGCTTACTCTCTTTATTACCTGACTAGCCTCTTCACCGGACTTTAAGACAAGTTCTGGTTTTTCTAGAATTAGATCAACAAAGGTACTGGCGTTGAACGCCATAATTCTATCAAGTCCGATGAACGTCTTAACAAATTCTTGGGCTGGATTTAACCTTATATCGTTCGGTGTGCCGATTTGGACGATTTCGCCCTTGTTCATTAAGACAATCCTGTCCGCCAGCTTGAAGGCTTCATCCATGTCGTGCGTTACAAATACAACGGTCTTTTTCAACTTCTTCTGCAAATCTTTAAGCTCGCTTTGTAAGTTCTCTCGGCTGATAGGATCTAATGAACTGAAGGGTTCATCCATTAAAATAACGTTAGGCTCCACGGATAAGGCTCTGAGTACTCCGATTCTTTGCTGTTGTCCTCCGCTAAGCTGTTCTGGAAGCCTATTTTTGTACTTGGCTGGAGGAGTTAGACCTGCTAATATGAGCAAGTCCTCAACCCGGGCAGCAGTTTTCTCTTTAGGCCATTTCAACATCTTCGCAACAATAGCAATATTTTCTTCGATCGTCATATGGGGGAACAAGCCAATATCTTGAATGACGTAGCCTATACTGCGTCTTAACGTGACCGGATTAACACTTGAAACATCCTTTCCTTCAACGAAGACTTTCCCAGATGTCGGTTCAATCAGTCGGTTAATCATCCTTAAAGATGTAGTTTTACCACATCCACTTGGTCCAACAAAAACGATTAATTCGCCTTTTTTGATCTTTAAACTAAAATCCTTTACGGCAACAGTGCCATCGGCAAATTCCTTATACACATTTTCAAAAATGACCATACCTCATCTCCTCTCTATCATTAATAACTACTGCGACCAATATATTGATTTCTTCTATTGCATCTACTAGTATTACGGAGGATCTGTGAGAGGGATTCCTCTTTTCGCCTTGTGCAAACTCCTATAAAAACATAAGCAATATCCATGCCATATCTTAAACCGTCAGTTTATGAGCATTTTCTTCGACTTAACCGATCCTTCGATTATAAATAGCCAGTTTTTGCGCCGATTTTTCGGCATCAACGATTGATATTGAGCATTTTCTCCTTTCCAACCAAGTAAAGGTCTTACTCTAAAGGCTAAAACCTTCTAACTTTCGTCTATATTAATATTCTTGCAATTGGATTAAACTCCTGCCTTAGTTAGATTATTTTAATTAATCTATTAATTTCGACAAAAACCAACAATGCAGTATTTAAAAACACCACCAGGTTAGGGTGGTGTTACAATTTAGACTCATGCTATTAAATTGCTGTGATAGACGTGGTGCTTCAAAAGGGAGCGTTGCGTCCCCTCTTTCATACCCTTGTTATTTGAAATCCTCTCTCACAGGCGAAAAGACCTCCACAGCTATAGAATCCTCTCTAATTTCAGCTCCATGTTCTATATTTCCATGGATGCACCAACTATCACCCGGCCTCATTTCCTGTCTTTCACCGTTAATAATTAAGATCATATGACCTGACACCAAATATCCGCTTTGTTCATGCGGATGTTTGTGCATTGGCAATGTTTTCCCTTGACCCAGCTTGAATTCACTCATCAAGGTATGATTTCCATAGACTAAAGTTTTTCTTTCGATTCCCTCGAGCATTTCAATATATCCACTTGAACTCGCTTTTCCCACTTGATAGTTCTCCATTTAAAAACGTCCTTTCACACTTCTTTTAGTTCGACACCTTTTTGGTAGTATTTATCCATTTCTGCTTTTGGCACCATGTTACCGCCAGTTGCCCATATAATATGGGAAGCCTTCGGCATTTTGTCGTATAACTCCTGATCTTCTAAATATTTCCGACCTGCTTCTGACCTAAATAGCTCGAAGACACCTGGGGCACCCGCCAGTGCTGACGGTTCTACATAGATTCCTTCTGTATCTGCCAGAGCACTTAAAAGCTTATATAGGGTATTATCGTTGACGGTGTAAATACCGCTTAGCAAATTCTCCATCGTTTTACCGACAAACCGTGATGCTCTGCCCACTGCAAGTCCATCTGCAGCAGTAATATTATCAATTCCAAAATCCTGTACACATACTTTATCGTGCTCCCCTGTCATGCATCCTATTAACATACAAGGAGAATGAGTGGGTTCTGCAAAGAAGCAATGCACATGATCCTTAAAGATCAGTTTTAGTCCGAACGCTACTCCTCCAGGTCCGCCTCCAACACCACACGGCAGATAAACAAATAACGGATGGTGTTCATCCACTTCAACCTTTAAATCGCTAAGTTGTTCTTTTAATCTGAGGGCTGCAACCGCATATCCTAAAAATAAATTCTGAGAATTTTCGTCATCAACAAAATAGCTATTTGGGTCTTTCTCTGCCTGTTTCCTGCCTTCTTCAACTGCTTTGCTGTAGTCAGACAGGTATTCGATCACGGTGACCCCTTTACTTCTGAGCAGGTCTTTTTTCCATTGTTTGGCATCGGCAGACATATGTACCGTAACGTTAAAGCCAAGTTTCGCACTGATGATGCCTATACTTAACCCCAAGTTTCCCGTTGAGCCAACTACTATGGAGTAGCGGGAAAAGAGATTTCGAAAGGGCTCACTATCTAACTTTGAATAATCGTCTTCCCTGGTAAGCATTCCAAATTCGAACGCCAATTCTTCGGCATGCTTAAGCACCTCATAAATTCCGCCTCTTGCTTTAATAGAGCCAGAAATAGGGAGGTGACTGTCACACTTTAGCAACACGTTTTCAGTGTTTATTTTTTGATCAAACAGTTCCTCCATACGCTCTTTCATACGAGGAATCCGGACCGTCGGGGACTCAATAATCCCGTTACTTGCTTGTGTTTCCGGAAATGCCTTTGCTATGTAAGGTGCAAATCGTTTTAATCGTTGCTCAGCATCCAATAAATCCTCTTCCGTCAAAGGAATCGTTGCTATGGCTTCGTAATACTTTTTATAGTTCGGATTTGCCCAAACTATTTCTTGAGTCTTGATCATTTCAATGAGTAAGGGATAAGCCTGTATCCAGCTCTCAATACTTTTTCCTAAAATCATTCTATTTAACTCCCTCACGTTTCAGTCTTTCTCTCTAATACTGTTTTAAAGAATCGGTTAAACGCTCGTCGATTCCTGAAAGTGACGTTCTACCCCTACATTATATTAAAATCTAAAGGCTTTTTTCTTTAGATTATAAAGGGTATATCCTCTACCTTGTCGAAAATATAGTAAAAAGTTCGAACGGTGGTGATAGCTGACTGTGATACAGCCAGGGCAATCTCTCCTCTTCACGACAAACTCCTCCCTTTATCAAGATACATACCAAGCACAAGTGCGGGTAGTCTATCAAGATCGAATAGAGCTACTCCTTACCATGTATCGCGGTTATCTCCTTTTGCTCCCCGTTGGTACGGAAATTCGTTGGTTATCACACGGACTAGAACACAATGTTTCTACGGTTCTTTCTAGAGAAACACAAAGTTGGTGTACCACTCTGCCTCAGGTCGTTTCTGCTCCCCACACAACGAAAGTAATTGCTGTAGGAAGTGGTAAAGGCGGAGTGGGTAAAACAACCTTTTCAATTAATTTAGGCCTAGCCCTCTGTCAATTAGGGCATCGCGTAATCCTGCTCGATGCTGATCTCGGCATGGCTAACATCGATGTCCTGCTGGGACTTAGGTGTTCTCTAAACCTTGGCCATGTAATAGAGGGGAAGTACACCTTAAAGGAAATTCTACAAGAAGGTCCCGGTGGACTCCAAGTTCTGGCGGGCTCCAGTGGGATTAGTAGTTTAACTCAGTTAGACCCAATTCAATTTAATCGGCTTTCAGCAGGCTTTCGCGATTTGGAAGCAGATTGCGATATCCTAATACTAGATACTGGTGCTGGGATTTCAGAACTGGTTCTTATGTTTCTTGGTGTAGCGGATGAATTAATTCTTCTCTCGAATCCAGAGCCCCACGCACTCATGGATGCCTATTCTTTATTAAAAGTGTTATCCGCTCAGAATCCAGAGATTTGCCCTCATATTGTTATGAATCGCTGTGACTCAGAGTCTGAGGCACGAAAGAGCATTCGCTCGCTTAAAGATGCTTCAAAGCAATTCTTAAACTTGCAACCCGTTACTTTAGGTTGGCTCCCCGTTGACCCCTGGATTCCCCGTTCTCTTAAAGAGCGTTCTCCTCTCTTTCTATCCCATCCACATTTAGAATTTTCTCGACGCATCCTCAAAATGGCCCAAACTCTGGGGGGAAGAACGGCACAGCCTGTACCCAATAAAGGGATCCTTTCTTTTTTGGATAAACTTCGCAAACGTATAGGCCGGTGACGCCAAGTCATGATCATTGTTTTGCCTATAATATACCCATTTCTATCGTTTCAGCAAGTTCTACCTTCGTGAATAGTCAATTCTCCTTCTGAATACTGCAAAAAATAGCAACCCCGTACATCGATTTATCGCAAATCGACAATACGGGGTTGCTATTGCTCTAACTTTACACCCTTATAAGTGAATAGTGACTTTTAAGTTCTTCGTCTGCGAACTTTCGGTTTGTGGATCTCCCACTCTACTTCCGCAGTTTCAATGATTTGGCGAAGCTGCTTGGAAACCTCTGCAGGAAGGGGTTCGGGTTTATGATTTTCCAGGATATATCTCACTTGTTCTCTTGCTCTCGTTGCCAAGTCTTTAGAGCCGCTTTCGACCCAATGTTCGCGGGGGTTACGGTCAAACAGTTGACTTTGGGATTGAACGTTTTTCATGTGCTTGAATGTATGCTCTTCTAACAGGAAGTGTCCTCCGGCGCCTACCTTACGGATCACATCCACCGCGAGCGTTTCATCCGTGACACGAATTCCACCCACTACTTTTCTCACCATCTTGGCGATTTCATTGTCCACCACAAGCTGGCCAAAATCTAGAGTCATCCCTAACTCGATCATGCCTAAGCCATAAATCATGTTAGCTCCTGCTAACGCCGGCAAAAGCATTGTCAGGGTTTTTTCATGTCCAGCCTGTTCATCGCCTAATTTACTATCTGTCTACGTCCCGGCTACATAACTTGGAATATTATAGTACTGTGCTAGTTTGCATACGGCCGCACTCAGCATACCTAACTCAGGACAACCGATGGTGGCTGAAGCTGATTTCAAATCCATGATGGTCGTTGAGCTACCATACATATTCGGTGTTCCTTTATTGGTCAATTGGGCTAAAACAATGCCACTTAAGACCTCTGCATTATGGGTTACTAATGTGCCTGCTAAAGTGACGGGCGCAGTCCCCCCTGCCATAGCCATTGATAAAATATTCATCGGTAAACCGTGTTTTGCATAGGTGATAATCGGCTCACAGGTTTCTTCAGCTAGAGATAAAGGGCTCTGAGGGCAAACCGTTGCTGAGGTGATTGGCCTCTGTCTGAGTTTATCCATGCCACCAACGACTGCGGCTGCCATTTCGATCAGTTTCTCCGCTTCTGCGACACTATGCGGAGATTGGGTGGAATGCTTCGTTGAGTTAGAGACCATTGCTTCGTAGCATTCCAGATTCGCCATCCGCGGGTCGATTTCTCTCGCTTCCACGGCGACGTCTAAGACATCATACTGTTCTAGATAATCCACTAAAATAGACGCGGTAACCATGTCTTGTCGAGTCGACTTTCTTATTTCAGAGGTGTAAGGGTCAACGACCAAAACTCCTTTGCTGAAGTTACAAAAATTGACCCTGCGTCCGTCGAGTATCACATCGTTCTGAGGATCTCTAGCAGCCAGCAGCACCGTCGATGGTGCTGAACGGATACAATCCTCTACCACATGGGCGGGAATATAGACCTTTTTCATCTCCCGATCGACGGTACATCCGCCGTCTTGGAAAATCTCGAGAGCCATATCACTGTTTACTTTGATACCTTCAAACCATAAAACTTCTAGGGTCGCCTTATGGATTCGGTCTAAATCATCTTGAGTAAAAACAGTTAACCCAAAGCCTTCTAAGCCACTACTTCCCGCAGAAGGGTTTCTCCGAGTCATTTCCAGCCCCCATTTCTCCACTTCCAACTGCCAGTTCTAGCGTTGGAAGTTCTTCACTTGGCCTAATTTTTCTGTCCAATCAGTTCTATCACCTTGGTTACCGCTTGCGCTGCATCTTCAGCGTAAGCGTCTGCACCGATTCTGTCTGCCCAGCGCTGGGTACAAGGGGCACCACCAACCATGGTCTTGAACTTTTCACGTAAGCCAAGCTTACGCAGTTGGTCCTCAAGTTTTCTCTGTTCTGGCAGGGTTGTCGTTAGTAAGGCACTCGTGCCAATAATGTCAACGTTGTATTCCATTGCTTTCTCGATTAGAGTGTGCACTGGCACATCGCGTCCCAAATCAATCACTTCAATGCTTTGAGTTTTGATCATAGCCACGACAATCCCTTTGCCAATATCATGCACATCCCCTTGAACCGTACCAATCAACATTTTCCCTTTTTTGGCGATATCGCCTGCTTGTAGAGCTGCTTCTAAAATCACTGTCGCTTCTTTCATGGCTTGGGCTGACATCATTAGTTCAGGCAGAAATACTTGCCCACGACCAAAGAGATCTCCGATATCTCGAATTCCTACACTAAACCCGTTCGTTAAGACTTCAATGGGATCAAGTCCTTCTTCAAGTGCCTGTTGAGCAACGGTCACAGCCTTTTTGGCATCGCATTCTAAGATGGCTTCCCGTGCTTTGATTAATATGATTTCTATACTCACTTTTTAACGCCCCCTTGTCTGTTAAGATTAATTCTTGTCACCCACTCCATGAGAACCTATGAACCGCACCTCAAGGTGCTTTTATCCAATTTTGTGACCCCCACTTCTACAAGTGGGGGTGTTACCCCTTACTCTGCTTGGCTGACGATCACCCTCACCGAAGTCTCGCTATTCAACTTTAGTTGAAACGAGTTCACTAACTTAAGCCTGCCTTGGTCTTAAATCGTTCTACAGAGTTAATTTTGATACCTAATAATTGTGCAATCCGGAATTTCGCTTCAATTCCCTTGGCTGTACGATCTGGTGGCATCGGTCGTCCGAGATTAAGATCCTCTCTTATCTCAGCCATGATAACACAATCGCTTAACTCAAGGGGAGTAATGCCGAGTTTATCGGCTACATACTTTTTCGCATCATGAATTTTCATGCTTTTGGACAATTGCAGACGTAATACCAGATCTCCGGCAGTACGTATTCCACCCATGCCCGAGGCAACTTCATGAGCCACTTCTAAACCAAAGGGATCGCCTACGCCTATCTATAAGCCGTCGGCCTTACCGATTTCTATCAAGGCTTTATCCGCTCGAGTCACGACATCAACCGGAGGAACCTCGCACATCGGAACTCCACCGACTCCCATCCCGACATTAACATGGACAGGAATGTTGGCAGCCTCGGTACAGGCTTTGACAAAGGTCACTGTACGCGCAATATTCCAGGGAAAGGACATGTTACTATTAGTATTGACCACGGCGCCAAAAATGTTTGCGCCGGCTTTCTCGGCCAATTTCACTTGATTATGGGGGTATAAACCGGCGAGTCGAACGCCATCATATTCGAGTTTCCCGTGCATACCTAGAATGAATTCCCCAGCCATCCCCATTTCGATTCCTAAGTCGGGGAATTTTTGTTTAATTATCTCAATCGCTTTAAGGGCTGCTAGGACATCTGCATCTCCCGAGGCTCCTGAGGTGTCGATATTCATTCCATCCGCCCCAGCTTCATACATGCCTTCGGCTACGTATACGATATCTTTGACGGCGTGTTCGACAGCTTCTTCCTGTGCTGCTCTGGCCTCGTCAATTCTCCCTAAGGGCAATAGCTCAGCCCAGTTATCGACAGGACCGTCCGGTTTAGTATAAAGTCCTAAATTTGGCATGGAACCATATAGAACTGGAATGACCGAGTTTAATTGGGTCAGTTCCATCATGGCTGCTTCATCGTGCAGGACTGACTTAACCGCTTTATAACTATAGTCAATATGTCCTAAGTCGAGAGAATCGGCACCCAACACCTTTTCATGAATCAAAATAGCCGTCGATCGGTCAATCGCAATGTTGCAATGATAGGATATTTTACACCCTCCCGAATCGGACGTGGTGACAACCTCCTGACCTCTTTCGACGCCAACGACAATTCCAGGCATCGTCACAATGTCATACAAATGGTCCATTTCTTCCTTTGATAATTGTGGAATTTGGGCACGGTCTGCTGCATCTTTTGTGCCTTCTTCAATATCAGCACGAATTTCTTCTTCGCTTAGATAGATTCCAAAACCGTCACCCATCCGGGTAAAAAATTTACTCACGAGTGATTAACCTCCTTACAATTAGTTTTTACTTTGACATCACTTATTAAAGTTAATGCAAATATTGTGCCACTAAGCTGGTCCAAAGGGTAAGTCTGACGAAACCTCTTGGTCTTTCATAATTTTCAGCATGGCATTGTCTAGCTCTCTAGCCCGTTCCGCTTCCAAGGCTCTCGGTTGGTGAGTTTCTAGGATTTTAACTACTTGTTGTTGTGCCCGGGTAAACGCGCTCAAAGAGCCTCTTGCTTCCCATTGCTGACGCATAGATCGATCAATCACGCGGGAAGGCAAATAAGGTACCTTCTTAAACCATTTAAAGGTATGCTCTGAGGACATATAATCCCCACCAGGACCCAGTTCAGAGATTAAATCGAGCGCGAAGGCTTCCTCTGAGCAGTCGATTCCCTGTCCATACTTTAACGCCATTCCGCAGATTTCATTATCTAATACCAGCTTCTCGATACTGAACGTATTACAGAACTCCATCACACCAACACCGGAAATCACATTAATTCCCGATAGGGACGCAATCGTCCCGCTCATCCCGCTTTCCAGTCCAGCCTGAGCGTCAACCATTTTAGAATCGCTAAGGCCCGCGTAAGTATGGGTGGGAAGACCATAGTACTTGCCCATTTGGGAATAGGCCGTACTGATCAGGTTTGTTTCGATGGAATTCAGGGAGGTCGTGCTTTGACGCATATCAAAGTACATTGGAGCTCCACCGTAGACAACCGGGGTACCAGGATTGACACACTGTGCTAAGACGATCCCACTTAAGGTTTCTGCCGTGTGAATTAGGACCGAACCCGCAAGGGTGGCCGGAGAAACGGCGCCTGGCATGGGCACTGAGATAGTTTCCATGGGTAGACCGAACTTTGCGCAATCTATGATGTTTTGAGAACTGACATGCGTCCATTTCAGAGGAGGAGACGGGCAGATATCGAAAACTGTGATCGGTTTTTGCTTCAGCAGCTCATACCCACCCACTACTGCTGCTAACAATTCTCGCATATCTGAAATCCCGTGCACACTAAAAGCACCAGAAATACAAGGTTTGGGGGAAGTCTTCAATAATAAGTAGAGTCTGTAGCTATCCCCGATTTGCTGAGGTATGTCATCCAAAACCACAGAGGTCGATTGTAATTCAATATTACTCAGTGAGTCATTGACCCTTGATATTTTCACCAAGTCCTCGGCCTTAGCCAGTCTAACGGTGATCCCATCCGCTTCCATAAAGTTCATCGGGGATGAACCTGGATCAAAATGTGAACGATTTCCACCGAGCTTCACGGAAAGGTTTCCTTCACGGTCATAGAGTTGAATGGTTTCTGGCACTCTTTGGAGGGCATCTATCACCATTTGGGGAGGAAACTTCACAATCTGGTGAACGAAATCAACGTCCGCCCCGTTCTCCTTGAGAATTTTCAACGCCTCTTCAGAGTCAAATTTAACGCCTGTCTGATCTAGAATATATAAAGCTCTTTCATGAATCATTTCAATTTGTTGATTAGTCAGAAGCCTTAAATTGGGTTGTCCGTCAAACGAGAACTTACTCATCTAGTTGCCTCCTGTTCATGATTTGATCAAGCGTTACTCCTTTCTACTTTAAATCTTTTGCAAAATTCATGCCAGTCATATTGATCCCTGAAAAAGAAGTCTCCCCCTTAATAAGTGGGAGATAAATGGACACAATTTCCTTGGGAAAATTAATAGTTTGCTTTTTCACTACTACATAAGTTATACATTTTCAACTTATACTGCAGCGTTTGACGGGGTATCCCTAGGAGGATAGCGGCCTTTGATATATTCCCTCCGCATTGTTCCATAGCTTGGGTTAAATACTTTATTTCTACATTGCTCAAAATGATTGGCAAGCTACTCTCCCCAAGAGTGACTTGATCCTCACTCGCTAGTTCTTTGCCTTGCCGCATGTGAGTCGGCAAATGCTCTAATTCTATGACCGGTCCAGAAATAATGTTCATAGCGTGTTCGATAGTATGTTGTAACTCTCGGACATTACCAGGCCATAAATGAGTAGAAAAAACCTGTTTTGATTCATCACTAATTCCACTCACGAGGCAATGCAATTTACGGTTATACATTTGTATGAAATGCGCTGTTAATGCCGGGATATCACTCCTCCGTTCTCTAAGAGGAGGAACGGTGAGGGATACCACATTTAGGCGGTAGTAGAGGTCAATTCGGAGTTCTTTGTTCCGCATAGCTTCTTCAGGGTCAACGTTCATACAAGCGATGATCCGAACATCAACTTGTCGTATCTTGTTGTCCCCTAAACGACGCAACGTGCCGTCTTGGAGAACTCTGAGCAGTTTACTCTGCAATTCCATCGGCATATTATTAATTTCATCTAAAAACAGCGTGCCTCCGTGAGATAACTCAAAAAGTCCAGGCCGATCCTCCGCTCCAGTAAAGCTTCCCTTAACCGTTCCAAACAGAATGCTTTCTAAGAGCGTGGCAGGGAATGCCGCGCAGTTTTGGGCAACAAACGGCTTGTCTTTCCGCGAGGATGCACTGTGAATGGACTGAACCACCAATTCCTTCCCTGTTCCAGTTTCTCCTACCACTAAAACCGACGAGGAATTAGTGGAAATCCGTTGACCTAGGATCTTGAGTTTGATGATAGAATCGTGACTACCAATGATATCGTTAAACGTATAACGGACCGAGTTGTCTCGCTCCAAAAGTTTTGTTTTCTTTCGTTCACTCGTCCGTGTCTCTAACAGTTCAGAGTGTAAATTGATCACGCGTTCTGACAGTTCTTTAATTTTAGTGATATCCCGAGATATATCACACGCTCCAATGATCACTCCATTGCGGTATAATGGGTAGGTAGAGCACATAATGCTCACGATCTTACCCGTGCTCGTTACGAGGGTTTGCTGCAAATCCAGCAAAGGGGTTCCAGTTTTTAAGACCTTCATGATACTGCTCGTTTCCAAGGTTAGCGATGGATAGACTTGAAAAATATGCTTACCTACAACATCTGACACCTGGAAACCATCCATCTCAGCTGCAAACTTGTTATAATAAAGCGTTATCCCCTCAGAATTTACGACCTGTACCGCTTCGGTAATATGATTGATTACCAGCTCCAGATAGGTATTCACTTCTTCATGTGACTGATTAAGCAAGAATATACCCCCTCAAATGGCACTAATCTATCCGGACACTTGATTAATAATTCTAGGTTATTAGGCTGAATCCCTTCATCTACGAATTTTTTTCTAATTCTTTTGAATTTACTCATATCCTGTCGAAACACCACTCTTCCGGTCCAGCAATGCCCAATTACCGGCAGGATGATCGCTGATTTTTGGGCGTTATTTAACAAGCAATGGTCATTCCTTTTCCATTTTTCAAGACGCAACGTCTATAAGACTAAATAGATTCGTCCAATTGCGAGACACCACTTCGGCAAGTGGAGGGGTGAAATTGTAATACTTTTTTTGCTAAATAAGCTGGTTGGCACGTAGATTGCAGTAAATTAATGGGTTCCTTAGTATTTATCACATCAGCGCGAGCTTTTACTAGGGAGAACATAAGATAATGTAAAAACACAGCGTGTAAGGAGGTCTCCGTGTTCGATGAATAAACGTCAATCTCTCTCAAAGTGGGCCACAATTCCTGATGAACAATGGAATGATTGGCACTGGCAAATTGCTCACAGGATCACGACCGTCGAAGAGCTAAAAGAGGTTTTCCCCTTGACTGAAGGGGAGGAATCGGGCATTGCCCAATGCCTTGAAACCCTTCGAATGGCTGTCACGCCCTATTACGCATCACTGATAAATGCTGATGATCCTGATTGCCCCATCCGCAAACAAGCGATTCCCACCTCATTAGAACTTCATGTTGGAGAATATGACCTTAATGATCCCTTACATGAAGATACTGATTCTCCTGTTCCAGGCTTAACGCACCGCTATCCCGATCGTGTTTTACTCTTAGTGACCGATCAATGTTCTATGTATTGCCGTCATTGTACTCGGCGTCGTTTGGCTGGTCAAACGGATCAAGCACTACCCATGGAACACTTCAATCAGGCTCTCGATTACATCCGCGAATCCCCAGAAGTTCGAGACGTGTTAATTTCCGGGGGGGATCCCTTCACATTTTCAGATGATCGTTTAGATTTTATGCTCTCAAGTTTACGGGCTATTCCACATGTGGAAATCATTCGCATCGGAACCCGAACTCCGGTGGTGCTTCCTATGAGGATCACCGATAGCCTTATCGAAGTCCTACGTAAACATCATCCCATTTGGGTCAACACTCATTTTAATCATCCCAAAGAGATTACGCCCGAGTCTCAAGCGGCACTGGCTCGTCTTGCCGATGGTGGAGTACCACTTGGCAATCAATCCGTTCTTCTGAGAGGCGTCAACGACTGTCCCAACATCATGAAGAAACTAGTGCACCAACTGGTCAAAAATCGAGTTCGTCCCTACTACATCTATCAATGTGATCTTTCGACCGGCATTGAACATTTCCGGACATCTGTCTCAAAGGGAATCGAAGTCATAGAAAACTTACGGGGTCATACAAGTGGATATGCTGTTCCAACCTATGTCGTCGATGCTCCCGGTGGGGGCGGTAAAATTCCAGTGAGCCCCCAATACCTTATCTCTATGGGCCCTAATAAAGTCGTCCTTCGCAACTATGAAGGGGTTATTACGGTTTACGATGAGCCCAATCGACTGCAAGAAGATTGTCACTGCGAATACTGCCAAGAAGACGACATGCGGGTCGGCGTACTTAAGCTGTTTAATCATCAGAAGCTTTCACTTGAACCGGAAAACCTCGACCGTCGTCACCGCCACGCCAAGTAAGCTGCGAGCTCGCATCCATTTTTTTGGGACTCCCTCGTCCAACGAACGTTGAACAAGTAGGAGTCTCACGATGAATAGATATCTCATATTTCTTATATTTCTACACTTTATTAATCATAAAATTTCTTAAGTCTTTTACTTTTGTTGAATCACTGTATAGGAGGTCCCTTATGGAAAAATTGATCATCACTGTAGCCCTTGTCGGTGCAGAAGTCACGCGCCAACAAACACCCTTCCTTCCTCTTACCCCTCGAGAAATAGCTGATGAAGCTAGAAAAGTACGCGAGGCTGGCGCCTCTATCGTCCATTTGCATATGCGCGATCAATTCGGAAACCCCTCGCAAGCTAAAGCACTCTTTGCTGAAGCAATTTCTTACATACAAGCCGAAACTGATCTCATTATTCAGGTGTCTACTGGGGGAGCCACTGGAATGAGCGCGGAAGAACGGGTTCAACCGGTAACCTTGGCCCCTGAGATGGCTTCTCTGAGTACTGGAAGTGTGAACTTTGGAGACGACGTCTTCAGTAACCCACTACCGATGGTTCGTGAGTTTGCCCGAGCTTGCCAGCTACATCACGTAAAACCGGAGGTGGAAGTCTTTGAAGTAGGGATGATTCAAAATGCCTTAAACCTCGTAAAACAGGGCTTGCTTCAAGATCCCCTGCACTTCAATTTTGTTTTAGGCGTGCCTGGGGGCATACCGGCTACCGCTAAAAACCTGCTCTTTCTCCTCGATCTAATCCCATCGTCGTCCACCTGGACCGTTTCAGGGATTGGCCGGCATCAGTTAAGCATGAACACCCACGGCATTCTGCTCGGAGGCCATGTACGAACAGGTTTTGAAGACAATATTTATTACCGCAAAGGAGTTCTTTCGGAAGGAAATGCTCCTTTAGTAACCCGTTTAGTAGCCTTAGCCGAAATCTTTGATCGTCCAGTCGCTACTCCCCTTGAGGCTCGCAAGTTGCTTGGCATCCTGCCTCGCTAGAGTCTCTTAGCAACCCCCTGCAACACAGGATACAAAACTGTGCCGTAGGGGGTTTTGCTTATCACACAATAAATGGTATGAACATTTTTGTTTCTTTCATATACTCTCTATACTCATCGCCAAATTCGTTGAGCATATCCTTTTCCTCTCTTTTTGCCAAGCGTAGATACATACCAATCATGACCGGATACAGAATCAGCATTGGCAAAGTTGCCCATTCAGCCATCATTCCAAAGGACAATAGCAGTAGACCAGTATACTGAGGATGACGGATGAATCGATAAACTCCACTCTTTACAAGAGAACCTTTTCCTGTTTCCTTGGACCAGTATTTTTTATGGATGTTATACCAACCATTTAAAATCAGGAATAACGCCACAATAGCACATCCGATATTAATATACATCCCCCAAAACCCAATAGAGTTAACCAAGGTATGCCCCCAGAGAATCCCTTCGGGAAGGTTTTTTCCGATGATCCAGGAAATTACCCACATACTAAAGGGAATACCATGCATCTCGATGGCGAAGGCTACGATAAAGGCCAAATAAGTTCCTGCCGGCTTTGTATCCATTTTCCTATAAAACGGGATAAAAAATAGCACCACACTGTATAAAACTACAAAAAACAAAACACCAAACCAATTGTAAAAATGACTTTCTAACGTTTCCATAGAAATTACCTCCAACTATTATTTTGTATCAAGAAACTGAAAAAACAGCCTCATTTCGCACCCTTGCTATTACTATATCAAGGGTACCTTAAATGAGGCTGTTGCTTATCTTAAATCGAGCTTAAATCTTCGGGAGGGTGATTCTAAACTCACATCCGCAGTTTTCATCGGTTGTTAGGCTGATAATACCGCCATGGGCAGCAATAATTTTCTCAACAATTGCCAGTCCTAAACCTGTGCCACCAGTTTGTGAATTTCTTGAACAATCCGCTCTTACAAACGGATGGAAGATATCTTTCGAGAGTTCAGTTGGTATACCGATCCCATTATCCTTGAAAATAATAACAATTTTAGCGTCCTGCTCAAATAAGCTTATCGAGACGTTAGTTCCTATTGGGTTGTAATGAACGGTATTAACAACAAGATTTTGAAACACTCTATCCATCTGCTGGATATCAATCTCAGCAAAGATCTCTTTTTCAGGGATCTCAAAATCATACGTAAAGCCGACCTTATCAAAGGTTGTAATGAACGTTCCGATTTTCACCCGCAAATACTCACCAAGGTCTACTCTCGTTTTGTGAATTGTATATTCAGAGCTTTCCATTTTGGAGAGCTCGAACAGGTCGGTAATTAAATTGTTTGCTCGCAAGCTGTTCTCGTAGATGACTTCCGTGTACTCGTAAAGTTCATCTTTGGATAAATCCTGTTTATCATGGCAGAGCTCAGCATAGCCCATAATACTTGTTAAAGGATTCTTGAGATCGTGAGAAATATCAAGGATAAGCTGTTTGCGATTTTCTTCTGACTCTTTTCTAAGAGATATTTCCTGTTCAATTTGTTGGGCCATTTCGTTAAAAATAGTTTCTAATTCACCAAACTCATTTTTCAGATTAAGATCAACCCTAGATGAATAATCACCTTCTTTTAGGCGCCGAGCACTGTTGCAAAGCTTTTTCAGAGGATTAATAATTCCAACCGAGGTTAACTTAGAATATATTACGGTGCTAAGGGCAAGCAGTATTAAGTAGAAGATAAAAACAGCAACAATAACACCAACGACTCCCTGTGTATCGACTGAAGCATAGTCTTTATTTTGTGCGATATCAATGTCAATTCGTAAAGAAGTCGGAAATGTCACCACCAGCCAAAACTGTTCTTTAGCATTGTATTCTATGTTATAGCTATAGGGGATTCCTAAGCTTTTGCTCTTTATCAAGAAATCGGTGAACTCTGCTGTGGTAAGCTTAGCCTTGGAGAACGTATTAAGCCCTGCAGAAAAAACGACTTCGTATTGACTGTTAATGACCTGAACACCGCCACCACTTTCCAGAACCCCTGCTGTCTCAATGCTTTTAACATCATCGTTCATGAGTTTTTTTGCTGTGAAATTGTTTTTTACCAGAGTCTTCGATATCACATCACCGGCAAACCCCAAAAGCATAACCGCAAAGATGGCAATCATGGACGAGATGATAAACATAAGGACATAATTGGCTAAGAATCGGTTTTCTAGTTTCATAATAAGCTGCTCTCGACCTGTTTATGAAACTTATAACCAATACCCCTAATAGTTTTGATATAGTCTGGATTCTTGGGGTCAGTCTCTAGCTTCGTTCTGAGATGACTAATATGTACCATAATGGTATTGTCATCGTAGTAAACATCCTCGTTCCACACAGCCATGTATAACTGCTTCTTGGTAAAAACCCTTTCCGGGTTCTCCATTAAGTACTTCAATAACAAGTATTCTTTGGCATTTAGTTCCACGAGTACCTCATCTTTGTAGACACAACAAGCGTCCTTATCTAAGCACAAGTTGCCGGACTCGATTCTGGAGAATGCCTGTGGTGTCAGGGAAGAGTATTCATGATTTCTTCTAAGCTGCGCTCCAACTCTTGCCAACAACTCCATCATACTAAACGGCTTGACAAGGTAATCATCCGCCCCAATGCCAAGCCCTAAAACTTTGTCCATATCATCTCCACGAGCCGTGAGAAATATAACAGGTAAATTGCTTGTTTGACGGATCTTTCTTAGCAGATTAAAGCCATCGAGTCGCGGCATCATAACGTCAAGGACGGCAAGGTCGATAGCTTTGTTTTGGATGACCTCTAAAGCCTCTAGACCATCCTTGGCAGCAAAGACGGAGTACCCTTCTTGCTCAAGCTGCAACGTTAGAAGGTTTCTAATGTCCTTTTCATCTTCTGCGATTAATACATTCAAAAATAACACTTCCCTATGAGTATATTTTATCTGTTGAATAGCTGAAGTTGTCATAAACAAAGCGCATTTAACTCTGGAACAAATAATATCCAAATTATAGTATATATTAACGTTATCACGATGTAAACTGTTTCACATATCGCATTCAATTAAAAATGCATCTATATTTTCTAATGCTATTATTTCAGAAGGTGGGAAACAAATCATATGGATGGGTAATCTTCATTCAGAGTACCAACACCGTTCTGGTTAATATATAATGTAAGTGACTAATATTAATCTCGTATTTGTGAGGTGAAAGAAACTGAAAGATTTATTTGGGCACATTGGGAATATTGCTGAACAGAAAATTCGAGAAGCCGTTGTAAGAGGAGAAGCGAAAAACCTTCATGGAGAGGGAAAGCCCCTAAATATTGAGAACCTTTATTTTTTGCCACCAGAATTTAAATTTGCATACACCGTCTTAAAAAATGGAGGGTACCTTAACCTAGATGACGATAAAAAGGTCCCAGTTCCCTCGACCAGCGATGAAATAAACTTGCCGAACGAGAACTTTTGTGATTCTATTAAAAGTATTCAAGAAAAGACCTCAAATTCCTTAGTCTGTGATGGAATAACCTCTCTGGACTTAAAGCCTACTAAACATATTCAAGAAAAGGCTCTTAATTATAATATAATTAGGGATTGCAGACGTGGAAAATTTTAAGTAATGAAAACCGTAGGTAAGCATATTTTCGCTTACCACTAAATGCCCATGTTCATGTTTTGTCAATTAATTTAATGTACCAATCAATATATAACTTTGTGTGTTTCATGTGTAAATAAATAAAAACCTCCCCGAGGCCACTAAAAAGAGTGACCTTGGGGAAGGTTCTATCGAATTAAAATTCTTTTAGATTAATCTTAGTTGTTCTTCAGCAAGAGCCAATTAGGTCACTTACTCACCGTAAATCGAGCGCTTGCGTAGCTCTCCGACCATTGCGGGCACATTAATGCTCATCGGACACCGCTCGACACATCTGCCGCAACGTAGGCAGGAATAAGCCATTGGAGCCGCTTTTTCCATACCTCCAGCTACAAATGCTGTCCAGATCGTACCGATCCCGCCCATATAGATGTGTCCAAAATGTCCTGCCGTCACCTGAAAAACCGGGCATTCATACATGCATCCGCCACAGCGCAGGCAGTGTAAGGCCTCGCTGAAGGTCTCTTGCTTGGCCATTTCACTTCGACCGTTGTCCACAAAAATCACATAGAATTCCTTAGGGCCATGTGCTCCATACGTCGTCACTTTTTCAATGTCGCCCGTTTTGCTTGGACCGCTGATAATATTGACGTAGCCCGGTATACCATACTGGGCATATCGCCAAGTAACCTCAGCAACTTTCATAGCCTCCTGGAACGTTGGTACAATTTTCTCGATCCCCACGATGACGATATGGACCGGGGGAGCACCGGTAGACAGGCGCACATTTCCTTCGTTTTCGATGATCACCATGGCACCTGTGTCAGCAGCCACAACGTTAGCCCCGCTGATGCCGATTTCTGCAGTAAAGTACTTTTCGCGCATGAACTCTCTGACAACTTTTACTTCTTCTGCAATGTCCGGCGGAACTTCTTTTCCAAAAAACTTGCTGAAAACCTCTGCGACTTGTTCACGGGGTACATGAATTGAAGGTGAAACAATGTGCATAGGACGGTCTTTACGCAGTTGTAGAATGAACTCGCCCAAATCTGTCTCCCAAACCTCATTACCATGCTCCTCAAGATACTCGCGCAGAAGGAGTTCCTCTCCCAGCATGCTTTTTCCTTTAACGACAGTTTTATTGGTGCCAATAATGCCCAGCGCAATTTCCAACGCACTCTCGTGATCCTTAGCGTAAAAGGCTTTGCCCTTATTGCGCTCTACGGAAGCCATCGCTTGTTCTAGTAATTTGTCGAGGTTAGCGATGGACTGCGATTTGAGTTCCCGCACTTCCTCCGCTAATTCTGCAGTGTGTGGAAAGCGCTCCAACGTTTCGGCAACTGTACTGCGGTAAGAGCTTACTGCTCGGGTAAGAGCCTTTTTTATGTTAGGATCTTCACTGGCTTTATCAAGGGACTTGGCATAATCGACAAAGTCCTTTCTTAAATCGATTGTCATGCTCTAACCCCCCTATATAGAAATTCGATTAAATCTTCGACTATAGCCGAATCCCCTTTGGCTCGGCCGCCTTCCAAGGCTGACAAACAATACGGGCAGGACGTCAGAATATGCTCAGAGCCGCTTTCCTTCAACTCATTGACACGACGTGAACCTATAACATGGGATAACTCGGGAAACAGGATTTTGATTGGGCCGCCACAGCAGGTGGTCCAATCTCGATTGCGCGGAGCCTCCTTCACTTCAACTCCGAGGCTGTCTAGAATATCTCTCAACTCTTGGTGAATACCTAACTCTCGAGCTAAGCGGCAAGAATCATGAATTACGACCGCACCTGGAAATTGGAGCTTGGTAAGCTTATCTCGGCGTTGCCAAACTAGATCGACAAAGGTAACAATTTCAAAGTCAAAACCCTCGACCATTTTCGGATAGACAAACTTAAAGACTTCTGCAGCATGCGGAGAAAGGCAGACAATGGTTTTGGCCCCGCTTTTTTTGACGACCTCCACCACATTTTCGACATACTCCCGCATATCTTCTAAATAGCCCAGTTCATAAAGCAAGGCACCACTGTACAATTCTTCATTTCCCGCATAACAGAATTCATACCCTAGCCCTTGGAGCACCTTTGCCGCCTTTAAGCAGACTGAGTTGTATCTGTCCTTATCTTTAGCCAAAACCGAGGCGTAGATTTTCTCAGCGTTGATCCCTGTCTTTTTTTCTATCAAATTACGTACGCCCATCATCACTGAGAAAACTTTGCTACCCTGATCGACATGGGTTATTGTTTTCACCAACGAGTCAATGAAGGGGAGCATCTGATATTCCCCACCGGTATAGAAAAGCAGTTCTCCCTTGACTGGCAAGTCAAGTCCTTTAGCCCAGGCGGCTGCCTCTGAGCCTTTTAAGGCCAGCGGATTACCATGCTTAATTATATTGTCGCTGATAATATCCAACACCATAGGCATTTTATTTTTCATAGTCATAAACCATTCTTCCTCCCCTATAATAGCAGGGATAAATTCTAATCTTCCTTTTACTAGTTCGAAAATCGCAGAATCTTCCTCCTGTAGTATAAATAAGAACCGTATTAAATGTAAACCCAGATTCTTTATGTATTATGTATTTCTCTATCGCCACGGAGGGGACGAGTTCATTGTCAGAGAAACCTTGTAAGTCTAGGGGATATAAGGAATAACATTATTTAAGTTTTGAAATATAAAATGCGCCTATGGCTATAGATCAGCTCTATACCCATAGGCGCATTGCCTAATATCTTTCTATTTTCGTTACCATTGTTTAAGGATCTTGCTACCTTTCCTCACGATCATAGGGTAGCCCCAACGCTCCCGGAGTGGCTAAACGTCCCTTTTTGAGAGCAACCACCAAGACCAGGATGAGCACTGTAAACAAGTAGGGCAACATCTTTAGGAAAAATGGTGATACCGAGTGAAGACCCAAGACCTGCAGACGGAAACCAAGTGCATCAATCCCCCCAAACAGGTAGGCACCCATAATAGCTCGCCACGGATTCCAAAGAGCAAAGATGACTAAAGCAACCGCGATCCAGCCGCGACCTGCCGTCATGTTTTCCAGCCAGCTAGGGGCATAGGCTAGGGATAGGTAAGCCCCCCCAACACCGCCTAACATGCCGCCGATCACGACATAGATATAGCGCAAGCGAAAAACATTAATACCGAGGGCATCCATCGCTGCTGGATTTTCCCCTAAAGCTCTAAGGTTTAAGCCGGGCGAGGTATGTTGCAGAAAATACCAGATCACAAACACTAAAACATAACTGATATAGACTAAAACGTCATGCTGGAAAAAAATCGGGCCGATAAACGGGATATCTGCCAACGGTCCAAGAGGAGTCGGCACAAAGGCCTTTGGCACCGGTATGCCAACATAAGCCTTACCAAGATAACCGCTAAACCCTGTACCAAATATCGTCAAAGCTAGGCCTGTGACGACTTGGTTCGCCCGCAGAGTGATCGTTAAAAAAGCATGGACGAGAGCCAGTGCTCCACCTGCAAACATCGCGGCCAGTAAGCCGATCCAAGGGTTGCTGGTGGTGACCGCTGCCATAAACCCAGTCACTGCACCCATCAACATAATTCCTTCCACGCCTAGATTAATGATCCCGGCGCGTTCCGTGATGAGTTCTCCTAAGGCAGCGAAGAGGATTGGCGTGCCAGCAATGACAGCAGCTGCCAGTAAAGGGATCATGAATTCTTGAATACTCACTTGCTCTCCTCTCCTTTCCTGCTCACTCGTCTCACCCGATAGTTCGTAAAGATTTCTCCACCGAGCACAAAGAATAGAATCATGCCCTGCAACATGGTGGCGACAGCTGCAGGCACGCCCTCGATTTGCGCAGCATACCCTCCCACTTGTAGCGCCCCAAACAGGACTGAGACTATGAGGATAGCCAGAGGATTTAGTTTACTGAGCCAGGCCACGATAATGGCCGTATAGCCATACCCTGGGCTAATTCCATGTTGGAGTTTGCCGATGATCCCACTGACTTCGGCCATACCAGCCAAGCCCGAAATGGCACCACTGAGAAACATCACCAATAAAATATTCCGTTTAATATTCATACCAGCATAACTGGCCGCCCGCTCACTTGAGCCTATGACGTTAATACTGTACCCCCAGCGGGAATACTTGAAAACGATTGCCAAGATAACTGCTATTGCCAAGGCAAAGAATAGACCGGAATGAATACGGGAATCGCCCAGCCCAGGCAACCTGGCAGCGTCCGAAAAAGCCGCGGTGATCGGGAAGTTAGACCCCAAAGGATCCCGCCAAGGACCGAAGACCAGGTAGTCTACCCAAAGTATGGCAATGTAATTAAGCATTAGGGTGGTAATGATTTCGTTGACCTTCCAAATGGCTCTCGGAATTGCCGTCAGAAGCGCCCACAGCCCCCCTGCCGTCATACCCAGGACGACCATTCCCGGTATCATGACGTAGACTGGCAAGGTGGGGAAGGTTAAGGGTAGCCAACTTGCCCCCATAGCCCCCATATAAAATTGACCTTCAGCCCCAATGTTCCATAATTTCATCTTAAACGCTAGCGAAACACCTAGAGCGGTCAAGGCCAGTGGAATGGCCTTAACGATTGTCTCCGTTAGTCCATATTTTGAGCCCAAACTGTCTGTAAACATAATCGTATAGACTGCCAGTGGTTCTCGTCCGGTCATAGAAAGGAAGATTCCTCCCAATATCAGGGCCAAAAGCACGGATATGATGGGGATAATAAAAACCATCACCGGCGAAGGGGTTAAGCGTTTTTCTAGTTTATAACTGTGCCGTTCCATCGTCGATCATCCTTTCTCTGGCTAAGCGGGAGCCGGTCATTAAGAGGCCCACTTGTTCCAAGTCAGCTTGTTCAACGGGAAAGTCCCCGGTAAGTTGACCGTCATACACTACCCCAACCCGATCGGCTAAGCGGAAGATTTCATCAAGGTCCTCTGAGATCAGGAGGATGGCTGTTTTAAGGGTCTTCAATTTCAGCAGCAATTTATGCACCGCTTCGGTGGCCCCGATATCTAGGCCTCGCGCAGGGTAGATTACCACCATTAATTTAGGAGAACTGGATATCTCCCGAGCCAATAACAGCTTTTGCAAGTTGCCTCCGGACAGCACCTTAACTGGCTGAGTGAGGCTGGTAACATTCACTTGGTATTGACTAATCAACGCTTCAGCATTGCACTGTACCGCTTTCGGTTTCAGTAACCAACTTCCCGAGAACTCAGGCAGACGATAGTTCTTTAAAATGAGGTTTTCCATCGCATTGAGTTCTGGCACTAGTCCCATTCCTAACCGGTCTTCCGGAACATAAGCAACCCCTAGGTCGATGATCTCGCAGGGGGAGAGATTGCTTATATTTCGGTCGTTTAAGAGAATTTTCCCACTCTCAACTCGGCGTAAGCCCGCGATGACTTCGGCCATTTCTCGTTGCCCATTACCAGAAATACCCGCTAGCCCGAGAATCTCTCCTGCTCTTACGGTCAGGGACAAATCTTTCAAGCAGGGAAGGCCCATATCATTCAAGGCATTCACTTTATCTAATTCTAGAACGACTCCACCCACCTCAGAAGCTTCTCGATCATATTGCATGACCACAGTCCTGCCTACCATTAAGCGGACCATTTCTTTGGCATTGATCTGGCCCTTTTCCAAGACTCCAACGAGCTTGCCTTGGCGCAGCACGGTAACTCGGTCTGCAACCGCTTCAACCTCATTTAATTTATGCGTTATGAGAACCACAGCACAGCCTGCGGAGGCCATTCTACGTAAATTTTTGAACAGTTCTCCGGCTTCCTGAGGGGTAAGAACAGCCGTCGGTTCATCGAGAATCAAGACCTGAGAGCCACGATAGAGCATCCGGACAATCTCTACCCGCTGCTTCTCTCCGACGGAAAGCTGCCAAACTTTAGCGTTTAGATTAATTTCTAGACCGTACTTTTCCCCCAGTTCACTAATGCTGGCTTTAAGCTTACTGCCTGATAGACCAAAGAAATTTTGTTTTTCCCCTAGGGTTATATTCTCAGCCACCGTGAAGGGCTCTACCAGTTTAAAGTGTTGGTGAATCATTCCAATACCACAGTTTATTGCGTCCCTAGGAGAACGAAATTTTTGTTCTACCCCGTGCACTAAGATCTTACCCTCATCAGGTTTATAAAGACCTGCTAGGACCGACATGAGAGTGCTTTTGCCTGACCCATTTTCTCCTAATACGGCATGAATTTCTCCAGCATATATATCCAGGTCCACATGGTCATTCGCCACCACTCCTGGAAATTTTTTCACGATTCCTTGTAAGTGGATGATAACTTGGTTCATTGCAGTTCCCCCATTCGCAAGCAGTGACGTTCAAATAAGATGTACGGGCGATTCATGGTAACGTTCGGGAGTTACTTTGCGGTGTAGGGGCAATTCATGAATTGCCCCTACGGATTTGGTCCCACCATTCACAAACAGCGATGTAGGGGCAATTCGTGAATTGCCCCTACTACAGAATCTCCCGTACAGAATTTTCCCTACAATTTCTAAATCGCTTTATTTCTTGATGGTGCCGTCGACCCCTTCGACAAACCAGTCCATGGAGAGCATATCTTGATCAGCCATCACTTTACCATCTGGAACTTTGACGGCTCCAGCTTGGTCTTTGATCGGTCCGGTAAAGACATCCCATGATTTAGCCACCAATTTGGCTTTAGCATCAGCAACTAATTTCTTGGTTTCATCCGTCACCATTGGGCCGAAAGGTGCGAGATCAACAATACCGTCACTGATAGGACCCCAGTATTGATCATTTTTCCAGGTTTTATCGATTACTGATTGTACAGTCTTCACATAGAAGGGACCCCAGTTCCAAATTGCGGAGGTCAGGACAGCTTTCGGTGCCATTTTTGCCATATCGGTGTTATAGCCTATACCGAATTTGCCTGCTTCTTCAGCAGCTTGCATAGGTCCAGGCGTATCCTGATGCTGAGCAATTACGTCAGCGCCACCTTCTAGTAAGCTTTTGCCTGCTTCTTTTTCTGCAGCGGGATCATACCAAGTATTGGTCCAAATGACTTTGACTTTGGCAGCAGGATTTACAGAGCGTGCCCCTTGAGTAAAGGCGTTGATACCACGGATAACTTCAGGGATTGGGAACGCGGCGACATAGCCGATGGTGTTAGATTTCGTGGTTTTTCCTGCCACAATACCCGTCAGGTAACGGGATTGGTAAATACGTCCGAAATATGTTCCGACGTTGGGTGCAGTTTTATAACCGGAGTTGTGCATGAAGGTAACGTCGGGGAATTTTTTGGCTACATTAATGGTAGGATCCATATAACCAAAGCTGGTCGTAAAGATAATCTTGTTGCCCTTTTCAGCCAGTTGAGTGATGACGCGCTCGGAGTCTGCGCCCTCAGGAACTGACTCGATAAAGGTTGTTTCAACGTTTGGCAACTTTTCAATGAGGTATTTACGCCCAGCGTCATGAGCATAGGTCCAACCTGCGTCACCGACTGGTCCTACGTAAACAAAGGCTACCTTGAGTTTTTCTTTCGCCACTTCAGGTGCTGGTGTGGTTGGAGTCGGGGCCGGGGCCTTAGTACCACAGCCAGAGAGCACTAACAACAATGAGACTAACAGAGTGATTAAAAGAGTACTTTTCCGTTTAAAATTCATGTTTCCTTACCTCCTGCTTTTTTCATTTTATTCATTGGGACTCTCACTTAGGATGCCTGCTCGGCTATACCGGCCATCAGCAGTCCCAAAACCCGTTCATTTGCTTCCTCAACCGGAATGACCTTCATAACCCTGCCCTCGTAAAGCACTGCTATGTTATCACATAGGCTCATCAGTTCTTCGAGATCCTCAGAAATCAACAAGACTCCAATCCCGTTACTACGGGCTTCTAGAAGTTTGCTATGCAAATACTCTGTTGCCCCGATGTCTAGTCCCCGAGTAGGATAAGCTGCCACCAGCGCTACGGGACTGCGGGTTATTTCCCGAGCTAAAATGACTCGCTGGATATTGCCGCCGGACAGACTACTCGTCGGAGTTTCCAAGGTGGGAGTTTTTATCCCGTACTTTTCTACCAACGAAGAACTGTGAGACATGATGACCCGGTTTTGGAGAAGTAAATGTTTGGCAAAGGGGCGTTGGTGGTGGTCCTTTAGGATAAGGTTTTCCCAGATACTGAACGAAGGGATTGTTCCCACACGAAGGCGATCTTCTGGAATATAACCGAGACCTTGCTCAATGATATTAGCCGGTGACATTTTCGTACTTTCTTTGCCGTTTAAACTAATTTTCCCTTTACTTAGTTTTCTCAGCCCAGCGATCACTTCGGCCAGCTCTTTTTGCCCGTTCCCGGAAACACCCGCAATGCCTAAAATCTCCCCTTCTCTGATCGTGAGAGAAACTCCCGTCAGAGCCTCTGTTCCTTTATCTCCCTGAGAGTAAACCTCCTGAAGCTCCAAAACAGCCTTGCCCGGCGAGAACGTTCCTTCCCTCTGACAGGGAGCCATTTCTCTGCCCACCATCAGTTGGGCTAGGGCGTCCTGCGAGGTTTCCCGAGTACAAACATCCGCGCACACTTCACCATCTCTTAGTACCGTAACCCGATCACTCAAAGACATCACTTCATGTAGTTTATGGCTAATGATAATGATTGAGTTTCCTTGGGCAGACATATTTCTGAGCAACTGGATTAACTCCTTGGATTCCTGGGGGGTGAGTACCGCTGTCGGTTCATCAAGGATCAATAGGTTGGCACCGCGATAAAGTGCTTTGATAATCTCTACGCGCTGCTGTTCTCCGACACTTAACTGCCAGACATAGGCATCGGGATTAATGGCTAAACCATAAGTGTCCGTGATTTCTCGAATCCGTTGGGTGGCGGTTTTAATATCGACTATGAACGACTTGGAGAGCCCTAAAATGACATTTTCGCAGACGGTTAGGGTAGGCACCAACATAAAATGCTGGTGTACCATACCGATCCCGAGCGCAATCGCCTCTTTGGGAGAATTGATGCTGACTTGCTTACCATTGAGTAAGATCTTACCGGCATCGGGCTTGTAAAGTCCGTAAAGGATATTCATTAGAGTGGTTTTACCCGCTCCGTTTTCACCTAAAATAGCCAGTACTTCACCCGTTTTTATTTGGATATTGACATTGTTGTTGCTGAGGACACCAGGAAAACGTTTGGTTATTCCAACCATCTCAAGGTGTTCAATCTTCTTAACCATTTGTCTCACCCGTTATTTCTTCGGTAATTCCACTTTTAATTTCCCACTAATGATGTCTTTCTTAGCTTGTTCTATTTTAGCTTTAGCCTCTGCAGGAATCTTATCCGCCAATTTGGCATTATACTTTAATTCAATCGTTCCGTCAGCTAAACTCAAGGTCAAGTGTTGTCCGCCTAGAGTTCCTGCTTTACGCAATTCAATAATTTTTTTGACAATCTTTTCCCAGTTATACACTTGAGCTGCTAAAACGTGGTCAGGGGCAATACCACTTTGGTCCATATCGGTTGAGAGCCAGTAAGCATTTTTGGTTTCAGCTACTGCTCTTAAGGCTCCGACAGCCTGCTGAGAGGAACCGGTGAGGATATCAGCGCCAGCACTCATTTGGGTTTTGGCCATATTGCCTGCCCCTACGATATCATTAAAGGAACCTGTATAGGCAATGCGCGACTTAACCTCTGCTTTACCCGCGATCACACCTTGCTGTATACCATAGTTGTATTTTACAGCATCACCGGATTCCATGGGTCCAATAATTCCTACAATACCTGATTTGCTCATCAAGGCTGCGAGCATACCTAACAAATAGCCCCCTTCTTGGGCCTGTGGATCATAAGCAAAAACGTTGGGATGCGTCGTGAAACCAGTCCCATAGGCAAACGTTGTTTTAGGGAAGTCTTTGATGATTTCAGTTAGGACACTTTGGTACTGGGAGCCGTGTGCAAAAATAATGTCATACCCTTGGGTCGCATACTGGCGTATGGCAGACCCTGCGTCTACAGCGCCTCCCAGCTTTTCGCTGATGGCTACCTCGACTTTGTCTTCACCCATGGTTTTCTGAACGGCTTTTAAACCCTCCACCATGGACTGGCCCCAAGCCAAATCATCAACCGTAGCAGGAAGAACGAGCGCGATGCGGAGTTTTTCCACTTTTGGAGCCTCAGGAGCAGGAGCAGGGGTCTGAGCAGTCGGCTTAGCGCCACAGCCACTCAAGGCTAAGAGAGTAAGGACAGCCAATAATAAACTAAATACTCTTTTCTTCATGTTTTTTCCTCCTTCTATTTTCTCTATAATTTAACCTCTGGTTCCACGCTGGAAAGGCTTACCTAGTGCCGCTGGGGCCCAGACGCGTCCATAGGAAATTGCTAAAGCGATAATGGTGACCATGTAAGGCAAGACAACGGCCAACTCGTAGGGGAAATTGATCCCCAACACTTGTACCATGCTTTGAAAGGAATCCGCTAAACTGAATAAGAGAGAGCCCAGAAGAATACCCCACGGACTCCAGCGTCCGAAATAAACCAAGGCAATGGCGATAAAGCCTCTGCCTGCTGTGATATTGTCAGCATACATATTAGCCTGGCCAATGGTTAAGAAAGCTCCAGCCAGAGCGGCTAGCATACCGCCGACAATCAAACACTGGTACCTGATCAGAACGACACTGACACCCAGTGTGTCTGCCGCCTCTGGTTTATTGCCTACAGCCCGTACATTTAGTCCCCAACTGGACTTAAAAAGAATAAAACCTGTCACTGGGACCAGTAGAAACGCTGTATACACTAACCCATTATGGTCAAATAGTACGGGCCCTAAGAAGGGAATTGAACTCAGGAGCGGAACTTTTACTGCCTTCAAACCTTCAACGGAGGTAATTCCTCCCACATACAGCCGGAAAAGCAACCCTGAGAGACCCCAACCAAACATGTAGAGACCGATACCACTAATCCCCTGCTCTGCCTTAAAGGTTACGCTGACCAAAGCCATTAATAAGCCCATTAACGCTCCCACGACTAAGCTTACTGCAATGCCTAGGAGAGGACTTCCCAGCTGTAGGGTCGCATAAAATCCTGAAAAAGCGCCCATCATCATGATTCCTTCTACCCCTAGGTTATATACGCCCGAACGTTGGACAAACATTTCACCAAGGGCAGCTAAAAGATAGGGTGTGGCCAGTCGGATTCCAGCAGCAAGTATTATAATCATAATTTCGGAATTGATGATACCGTCCATTATAACTCGCCACCTTCCTTGTCCACGTTTCCTCTAAATACTTTAGCCTTCAATTGGGCTAAAGAACCGGGGTTCCTTTGGAAGTGATCGCTAGACACCACAAATAGGACGACGAGTCCTTGAATTACCATGATCATAGCAGCTGGAATGTTGACCGCCCTTTGCATCATTTCCGCTCCTAAAAGTAAGGCACCGAATAATATCGCTGCAGGAATGGTACCTAACGGATGCAAGCGACCAAAAAGAGCAGCAACGATACCACTGAACCCGTACCCTGCCGATAAACCTTCTAAAGAACGGTGATGAACTCCCGTTACCTCGACGACACCTGCTAACCCAGCCATTCCTCCGGCAAGGGCCATGGCCAAAACTAAGTACCATTCCACTCGAATACCCGCGTACCGGGCGGCCTCAGGTCCTGCACCCACGGCTCTCATACGATAGCCGATACTGGTTCGCCATAAGAAAATATAAACTAAGACAGCTAAAATTAGGGCAAAGATTATGCCAGAATGGAGTCTAGTCCCTGGGATGAGCTTGCTAAGCCAGATCTGAGCAGGGATTATGGCTGTTTGTGGTACACCAGTACCATAGGATACCTCTTGTGGGTCGATTAAGGGTCCTCGGATGAGAAACATATATAACTGGAAGGCAATCTGATTAAGCATCACAGTACTGAGAATCTCATTCACTGATAGGTGAGCCTTCAGCCAACCAGCAATCCCTCCCCAGATCGCACCACACAGACCGCCAACTAGAAATACCAGTGGGAGCAGGATTACCCCGGGCATATCAGGTAATGAAGTGCCTACGGCAGTCGCTCCTATAGCTCCTGCTAGTATTTGGCCCTCCGCGCCAATGTTAATGATCCCGCTTCGAAAGGAGATAACGATACCCAACCCCACCAAGAGTAGTGGAGCTGTCCGCACCAACGTCTCAGTTATCCCGTATTTGTCATTCACTGGACCTGAAAACATCACAGTATACGCTTTAATAGGATCTGATTTAGCTAAAAGAAGAAATAGTGCACCAACTAACAATGCGCCCGCTAGAGCAGCCAACAAAACTAAAACTTGTTTAAGAACCTGTCTGAACTTTGTGTTCAATTACTCTACAACTCCATCCTCTCGGGAATCAGTGAACTCGTCCAACTAAAGTTGAACATTGGGACTTCGGTGATTAGATGATCTATAATGCTTGAGATTCCCCCATTCACCTGCCCTTTCCGCCCAGAAGAAAAGCTTCCTAGAGATATCTCCAGAAAGCTTCATTGCTCATTAAAAGTACTAGCCATATTATATTACCTAATTCTAAAAAATACAATATATACTTCTAGAGGTATAATATTCTCTTTGCGATAAGATATAAAATAATTTAATAGTCCTTAGTCTGCTTGGCCCTAGCTAGTTTTGTAATCAATAGGGTCTACTAAGCCATTTTGCTCAAACGCATGGAGCCGTCCTACACAGGCGGGACAGACACCACAGGCTTTATCAAAGCCATTATAACAACTCCAGGTTAATTCAAACGGAGTACCAATTTTGACTCCCAGAGCGACTACCTCACTTTTGGATAACCATTGAAGCGGCGTTACGAGACGAACTTTCATATATGAGCCGATATAGATGGCATTGGCCATGGCCCCATTAAACTCAGGGGTACAATCTGGATAGGCCCAGTTTCTCGCATCTTCGGCATGCGCCCCATAAAATATTGTATCTGCACCTTTAACTAAGCAAATTGACGTTGCTACGGATAGGAAATTCGCATTGCGAAACGGGACGTAAGTTGGAGACACGCCTTCGCTTATATTAAGTTCTTCATAGGTTGTTTCAGGATTTTGCTTATCCTGGTCAATTAGAGTAGACCCTCCCCCATTGAAAATATCGGGGAGTTGTTGGATGATGTGATCTTTAATGCCTAAATGCTTGGTCACTGCTCTTGCTGCCTCAATTTCTTTAGCATGTTTCTGCCCATAATATAAGCTGATTGCTAGTACATTTTGAGGACCAAATTCTCTACAAGCTAATCCTGCGCAGATTGTACTATCTACGCCACCACTGAGCAGCACAAGAGCCTTACGCGGGTTATCCATAATCATTCTCTCCGTTCCACATTATCGAAAGTTTTCCTGTCCTTCAAGTAGTTCGTCGTCTAGGTCGTCTAGGTCGTCTAAATTTACCCTTAAAATAATTAATTGTCAACTTATAACCGTTTACTTTATTACCCTTATCCAATCGCGAGACTCAACGCACGCTTCAATTGAAACTATCTTGATTGTTCCATCATAAGATAAAATACCTAAATGCCCTCCTTAAACTCATAGTATCTAATAATGATCGAAATTTATTGACTAAAGAACCCATGACACGGGAATAAATAAGTGATAAGCGAAACCTAAAGGGGGTTAACTGCTTGGATAAAATTGCTTCCACAGCCAGCATCCTAGACTTAGTGCCTGAAGGTCTAGTCCTTGCAACGCGTGTTAATCCTGCTTCATCTGTGCAAATCATCAAGGTTTTTGAACGAGAGCACTTTTTTGATAACCCAGATCCCTTAGTTAATCAAAATTATATTGATCAATACTCCCTATGTCCCGGAGTTCTTGACCAAGCACTCACTGAAATCAAGGCTCAGTATGAAGGCTGGTCCAAAATCAACCTAACTCAATCTATAGAGTTGATTGGCATTCATAATCAGGATCACTCCATTCTCTATATACAATTTTCGATTGATCAGCGCTACTTCATTTATAAGCGGTGCTTAACCATCAATAACGAAATGGTACATGAAGAACTATTCGGTAGAAAACATAATTTTAGACTCAGGGCGTTAAGTCAGGACGAAGAACAATTTCTTATCTCAAAGCTTAGGTTTATGCCTAAGACAAAAAAGGCGATTAGCGCTTATCCCCTGAAAACGTCTTATGGCTTTGCCCATGCCAAAAGACACCTAGCGTTCCGTTAAAGAAGAGAACCGAGATGCACGAGGGCAGTCTCACCAGAATAACTGGTTAGACTGCCAACATTTTTTCTGTTTCTTATACTGAGACTGCAAATACTTAGCCGTTTTTGCTTTGGAAGACTTTCATGAAATCAACTAAAGCCATACACCCTTCAATACTCATGGCATTGTAGACTGACGCCCTGAGACCACCCACTGAACGGTGGCCCTTTAAACCAATCATACCGTGTTGTATGGACTCGACTGCAAATTTGCTTTCTAACTCCTCACTCGGTAAGCGAAACGTGATATTCATTAATGATCGGCTATCTTTAACGGCATGACCTCGATAAAAGCCCTCACTGTAGTCAATAGCATCATAAATTAAGGCCGCTTTCTCAGCATTACGTTTTTCCGCCGCGACCAATCCACCATTATTTTTAAGCCAGCGCAGAACCAGATTCACCATATATACGGAAAAGCAGGGGGGGGTATTATAGAGGGAATCATTTTTCGAGTGAATATCATAACGAAGCATCGTGGGAATGTTAGTGGGAATACTGTCCAATAAATCTTTACGAATAATTACTACGGTTACTCCAGCCGGGCCAAGGTTTTTTTGCGTTCCAGCATAGATCAAAGCAAACTTAGATACATCAAAGCGCCGCGACATGATATCACTCGACATATCGCCAACCAGCGGAACGTCCCCAAGGTCTGGGAAAGCTTGCCACTGGGTACCGAAGATCGTGTTATTTGAACAAAGATGGACATAAGCAGGATCTTTACTCAGCTTAATTTCATCCGTTCTGGGTATGCGCGTGTAGTTTTCTTCCTTTGTACTAGCAGCTACATTGGTTTTAGCAAATTTCGAGGCTTCTTTATAGGCTTTTTCTGCCCAAGCACCGGTCAGGATATAGTCTGCATGACTATCTGAAGAGACCAAATTCATGGGTACTGCTGCAAATTGAGTACTACCGCCACCTTGTAAAAATAAAACTCGGTAATTCTCTGGCACGCTTAGCAACTCTTTAACGAGCGCTTCTGTTTCGGAATTGATGGCTTGGTACTCTTTAGAACGATGACTATTTTCCATGACAGACATGCCCGTGCCTTTAAAGTTAAGTAGTTCGCTTTGCGCTTCTTCCAAAACAGCGAGCGGAAGTGTAGCTGGACCTGCATTGAAGTTGAAGATTCTTTCCATGGGCAGTCAATCCTCCCAGTTTGTATTTTTTTGCACAACCCTGTTGCCTTTTCTGACCATTATACCTTCTTCAGTCAACTGTTGCAATACGCCAATAATAATTTCTTCTATTATATGACACAGCAATGTCCTAGCCCGAGACTTGGATTTGCCTGTCATCCTGCTTCTATCCTCTTAAACTGTCTATGCGCCGATCAGTCCCCGTAAGTAAGAGGGATAGAAGCAATCCAAACCCTCCTAAGAAGAACGGCATTAAGGAAGCGATGGATACAAACTTTCACCTGGAATGATTAGTGGCGGAGTACTGCCAAACGGGCAGTCCTGGTGTTGTCTGCGCAAGCCCTTGCACGAATATGATGGTTTGTCGGAATTTCTCGTCATAGAATTAGTTCGTGCCATCCACAGCATCAATCCAGCAGTAGAAACAATGAATGATGGCGGCGATCTAACTAAGGGGTTAAAGAATTTCAAAGAAAAGTTCCGACCTGTTCTCAGTCTCAGAAGATATAGAGTGCTTCTAAAATAGAACCGTTAATTTTAAAACCTAACTTTGTCTTTATTCAGCAAAAAACATTGGTAGAAATAAAAAAATTAGATGTGATTATCGTTGTAACAAAAGGAGAGAAGGCTGGCTTAAGTACTTTAGTCTCGACCACAGCCAACCTATAACAGGTATTTTTATTGATTTTGAAAGTGTATCAAATTCGAACTTTTAAACTTTTGTCGGCCTTCTCTTTCTGATAAAATCGGAGGGGAAGAGAGGGTGAAATGATGAAAAAACTACTATGCAAAATTTGTAGACATTATCAATACACCCGTAACAATTGATTTGGAAATTAACTTCCAGTTATCCTACTTCAGGTCACGAATAAGAATAATGAGGACTGACGATAATCCATTCACATAACGTCCGGAGGGTTTGCGACGTCTGGTTACTAATATTAAATATTCTCTCCGATGTCAGCAAACACTTTGCTATCGGATGGACTGTGACCGGCGGAGCCATGGAAGGCGGAGCGTCCTCTCCGAAGCCTAACCTTCACAATTTCAATTTACTTTTCCTTTGAACTTTTAGTAAAGTGCTATGAACACCACCATCATTTTGGAATTCAAACCTTCCATCTTTAATCAAATGATTCAACAATTCTTCTTCACTAAAGGTATCCCTCAACAATTAATTGACAATATACATCATCCAAACCTCTTGCTTTCCTTTTACCTTTTAGATAATCGTAACAAAAGTCCGAAATTTCATCGTTCAATCTTTTAACTTCTGGCACCGAAACCCATTTAAAGTCTCTTTCACTTTTTCCCAATGCAAACAAGGCGTCTAAAATTGAATATTCGATATCGCCATAATCTGGATTTTTTCTATATAACGGTGTGAAATAATCAATTGCTTTTTCGTACTCTTTACATAAAATATATGCCTCTCCCAATCGCCATTGTGCATAGATATCAGCAGGGTGACTCTTCGCGACTTCTTGTCTATGTCTTTTTAATCCTATGTAATCCCCTTTACTGATGAGATTATAGTCATCTTCCCAATCTTCAAATCCATTCATGTCATTATCATCATCGAGCTTTTTTATTCGACTATTAATGTTAATAATCTTGCTGTCATTATCCAAATAGATCACCTCCATGTGATTGTTTTTTACCTTCAAACCCTCACTTAGTGAGCCAAGGCCAAGGATGGCGAACTGCTATAACGTCCTGAGAATTCCCGAAGTCAGGCTATTACATATTCTCTCAGATTTTGCAAACCCTCTGTTAGATGAAGTCGAATGCTAAAGAGAAAGGCTGACAAAAAATTTGTCAGCCTTTTGCTGTCAGTATAGAATCGTCTAATTTAGGTTCAATAACATCGGGACTTGAATTATAAAGTTCTTCTGGATCAAGATCCAAGCATTCAGTTGGGTCATATTTCCCCTCAAGGTCCCAGGCCAATGTATGGTTTAAAACTGTACATGTATCTTTAAAAACGCTTATATCCTGGAGTTTCTGAAATACTCCCTTAGTGACTAGGTTAGAAGCATCAAATAGTTTTATCTTTCCATCTTCAAAAAATATATATACCCTGAAATCGTTAGTCGGTACCACTTGTACAACTCTATGGAACATAATAACACCTCCTTGTTAGATTAGATAAGAGGATTAATCTTTTGGATGTCTTGATGTTCTTTTGCTGCTTTCCAATTTCTCGTTAATTCATCTTTATGAATCTCACACCATGCAAGAACTAGTCTTAGTTGTTTTGATGGGAATATCCCCTTTATTACAGAACCATTGACAATATCCACAATTATCTTATGATCACCATATTCGGCATGAAAATGTGCAGGCATGTGGTCATTCCAATACATCAAAATCTTTATTCCGTAGAACTCTGAAACTACAGGCATTTCCGATCACCCCTTCATACACGTTCTCTATTCATTATAAACGTTCAAAATCCTTTTGCAAATATTTCCACAAAGTCAGCCCCAAAATATTCTCGTTTAATAAATTCTTCATCAACTTCCCATTATCCTACTGACGCCGTCCGCCTACATAGAGGTTGGACGGCATCATTTCTACTACTAGGTTTTAAGAATAATGCGAACTGACGATAGTCCATTCAAATATAGTCCCGCGTATTCCCGAAGTCTGGTTTTTACTTTCATATTCTCTCAGATTTGTGGGAATACGTTTTTAGGTGACGGGACTCCGTTTTTCTCTTATTCAACTTTTGGAAATATAAGATACTCCTCTTCTACCCAAAAATACCATCCACCTGGTGACATTAGGTACACGAAAGAAGCTTCTCTTTTCTCAATTCTACCTCTAACATCATAAGAAGTTTTAGTCGCAGTTGCTATATTTATCTCATTAAACTGATCTACTTCATAGATTGGGGTTCCTTCTTTAAGGGAAACATCTCCCTGTACTTGTTTAACATTCTCTTGGGTCAATTTAATCGTTTCAGATTCGGGAATCCATCCCTTAAAATTAATAGGAGTGTCATATACTGGCACAGATACATATAACCACAGTTGTTGATCTTGGCATTGGGCAGAATCTACTACTTGGATAACAGTATTAGCTTCTATTGAATTCAATTTTCTGAACCCCTTAATTGGAAGTGCGTAAATCTGAGATTCTTTCGGAACAAACCTTACTTTATCTTCGTATTCTTGATAGGCCATAGATATTGAATTGACCTGTTCTAATATTAACCGCATTTCTCTATTCTCATTTTCTAGGGATTGAATCTTATTATTTAAAGTTGCTTGATTAGAACATCCTGTAATGAAAACAGTACAGATTAGGATTTTAATAAAGACTAATAATAATTTCCTCACAAAAAATCCCTCCCCACATAGGAATTCCATTCATTTTCCGGAATGTCACATAACGTTTAGATAACTATGATTTAGTTGGAGCAGTTTTAATTGGTATTGGTCTCCTTCTACTTGCCATATTTACGTAAATCAATTAACGAGAACGCGGAGGATTTATCTCCCTTCTCGTTTTGCTGTTGAGCCTTTTGTAAGTAGCGCATAATTGTCGTTGGAACGTTACGCATAAAACATGATATAACACGGGTAGGACGCACCCATTGACCGCTTTATAAGTGCGATTGTCGTGCTTATGAGCTTCAATTATCCTAATGATGGTCACCAGTATAAGAAAGCGAATCAAGGTTCTTTTCCTCTATATGCTGTATTGTTATAGCATATTTACGACTTCAATTAGACCCTTATTTTTACCACCAACCCATTCGCTTCCTGATAGCCTTTTATATATAACTTTACCGCCTTCTGTCGAGTATATGCCGTCTTCCGTCCCATCTGAATAAACTATCTGAATTGTAAAATTAGGTTCGCTATTCTGTTCTTCCGATGCATCAGGTTTGATTACTATTCGAGTTTTAGTTGTATTGATTGATTGATAAATTGTGTTAATTAAATCTTTATCTTCTGCCTGAGTAATCTCCGATGTGTGATTTCCATTTCTTAAATTAACCACGGTAATTTTCTGGACTTCTTCAACATTCTTAGTAAGAAGTTTTGTCGCTGGAGTTTGAATAAGATAAGCAAATGTTAAAATAGAGATAAGCACAAATGCTAAAATCGAGATAACTTTGAATCTCACCGATACACGAGCCATATATTCCCTCCCTTGTAACGTTATTCTCATCATATGCTTGGGCAGCCTGGTGGCTAGCTTTCCTCATGGTTTGTGTTTATAACGATGTCGCGAGCACTCGCTCTGAGTTAAGCGCCGAAACTGGCTTTTCTCAAGATACCTTGTACTTAAAAAGAACTGATGTCATTACGCTATTTTAGTATTGAGTAATGCCCTAAAATACTATTGTCTCAATGCTTCTCTTACAACTTCTTTATATGTTTTACCTTTATCAAGCCAAATTTGAATTTCTTGCTCGCTAAATCCTTTCTTCGCTAGATTAGCCAAAAGCTCTGTATTTGGGAATATAAAATCAACTTCGTTAGGAGCCATCCTCAACATTTCATCATATGTATATCCTAAGTTTCCTAAAATTGCGCTCATATTAAGATCAATGCTAACTTCTTTAAGTTCCTGTATTTGTTTATCATTTGCTATGAATAATGGAGCACCATCATTTGTCGCTCCAGGCGCGAAAATCTCGGCTATTCTTTCAGACGAGAGATTCAATATTTCTTGTTCTAATAAGCCAAGATTGCCAAGTGAATGCACCATCGTTTCTGTTAATCCCTTTTCTTCTGCCCTCTTCTTGAATTCTGCTACTCCCTTTTGTGAGATTTCGTTTACTTTGTTTCTAGTTATTGTCTGAGATTCATCAGCACTAGTTATAGGCTTTGAGCAAGCTGATAAAGATAACGAAATAGAAAGAATTAATAGTAGTCTAAATAGGGAACTCTTCATTGCGAGTGCCTCCTCTATTTGTTAATAGACTCTCGACTTAAAGGTAAAGGTTTCAACTATGCCCCGTGCAAATAGTGAAACCCCTACTTTGTTATGACTGGATGTCTTTCTTTTGAGATTGTAACTGGATAAGAGTATCAAGTTTTACTAGTAGTTCCTTGTCATTCTCGGTCTTCCGTTTAAAGAATTGTATAGTACTAATTATTAAATATACAAATAGAGCCAAAAGACCAATATAGATCACTAAGCCAAGAAAGCTAAATATACCTAATCCAACGCTCGGTCCCATATAATTCATAATGATAATTCTCCTTCATCACAAATAATTTTTACATGCAACAGTTTTCTCCATAAAGCTACCTAATTCCTTCTTTTACCAATAGTATTGAACAGTACCCGCTATCGCCATAATTTCAAAGTGAAGTTCTAGTTGAATTCCTACCGTTCCAAAATATCTTCTAGTCTAAATATATTGTTCGTTAACTTCTAATTATCCTTCGAATGCCGTCCACCTACATAGAGGTTGGACGGCATTTATACTGATGGGTATAAGAATAATTGGAATCATAGATTATTTTTCCCCTGCACCTCTACATGATATTTCCCTACCCAATTTATCCAAATTATACTTGTTTCCTTCCCAATCTATTAGTAACAAGCTATTATCCAAAATCTTGATTGATGACTCTCCATTAGGTCTTACCCAAATATCCCTTCCACTAAAATCCCAAACCTTATTCCCGAATTTATCCACTTTGATAATATCGGTTTCTCCATTAACAATGTATCCTTCGTCAAAGGGGTAAATTTCAATTCCTGTTCCAAAATCTAATATTAGAATCTTGTTTTCTAATTGTTGAGCTTTTAAGTCGAAGAAAACTAAATAATTATCCGCTAACACAACTAACCGATTTTCTTCTAATACAGCACAGTTTTCAACGCTTCCATAGGCTCTTCCGATGATACCGACTTTATAATCATTATCATGAAGTGAATCTTGGATTGACACAGAATAGGCACATATAAAATCATTTCTGCTATATTCTTCAGTTTCGATGATAATATCGTAAAATATGTTGTCTGTTGAAAAAAGTGTATATTGCCCATCTTTTGTTATTTGAATCTCGTAATTATGATTTGATAAAAGCAATAAATCACCTTCTCTCCTTTAATAACTTGCTTCTGTTTCTCTACATTGGGTTGCGAATAAGAACAATGCGAAGTTAGGTGCTTGTGGAGCAATATCAAAAAATGCGTCATACTTCGGCATATCGCGTCCGATTTCAGCTAACATCCAGGAGTTCCCGACGCGCCCTAATTACATGTATCATCCTCCAAGTGTCAGGAACTCCGTAGTTAGACGCCGTTTCTCAGGATGAAATTACTGAATGAAGTTATATAAGGTATCATCCTCGATTTTTCTTAAATACTTCGGCTTTATTCCTTTGATCCTAACCTCTTTGATTTCTGAAATCTTTACCTTCTCTTGTTCAACTGACCCTGCAAAAAAGTGTTTCATAATTCCAATATGCGTTGCATTATTTCCTTCAAGTGCCTCACTTATAAAAGCGTACCAAATCTCTAACTCTTTGTCTTGATTTAGCCGATCCACTTCCTTCAGATCATCCCTTTCACTTTTCCATCGTTCGATTTTCGCTTGTCCCCAACCCTTTTTTCTTAACCTTTCTATTTCTCCCTCAAGTTCATTTGTATTTAATGCGCCAACGTCACACCCAAGAGCAGTATCACAATCGCAGTGACGCTTAGTTGCGTAAAAAAGCCGTTCACCCTTAGGTAATTGATGTAGAATATAAGGATTCTCTAACATCTCGAAGCCCATGTGATAACGTTCGATAGTCGGTTTTAATGCTCTTATGTTTACATTTGAGGGTAAGGTTGCTACCAGGTAATAGCACATATCTGTCTCTCCTTAATTAAATGTAAGACAATCATAGGAAATGGCGTCTAACGTTCCGGGGAGTTCCGAAGCGTCATACTACATTCATCTATTCTAAGTTTTGAAACTCCCCTGTTATGTGAAGTCCTGCAGCTTCGAAGCAGACACTTAACAAAGCCTGTCCCTAGCCAACTCTAATAATATCCTTTAAAGTAAGCTCCATTCCAGTTTCACCTGTCTCCAAATCACTATTTACATAATCATATGAGACCCACTCATAATGCTTTAAACCAAGAATTTCGGCGATTTTGTATGCAGGCGGGTTATCAAATATACCGTCAAAATCATTGGGATAAAAAATCTCTCCTAATTGTTCATCTGAAACTTCTTGCATTGATAATTCTTTAATCAAATCCATACTTAAACCATTATCATCTACCGAAATCTCATCTTCCCAGTCACACCGGTAATTGAAAACTCGCTTGCTATCAAAATAAATCGATATCTCCCATCCATGGTCTTCTGCGTAAATATAATGAATCAGTTGTCCCTGATTTGAACTAATTAGTTTGTCAATTGGTTCAAACTGGCTTTCCTTAACGACAAATGAAACCCATCCATTATGTTGTGGTAAAACATGACCACTTAGTGAAGCTTTTTTAAGTAATGATACTGCATCAGTTTGGTTATTGCTTTTAAGATGATAACTCTCACTAAATTCACTCATACGTAAAGACCTCCATTGACTTAGTGCGAACCAGTTCGTATATTTTTCCTTTAAGCCACCAATTTCTAATCTTAATATTCTCGTCTTCTAGTTAAAATAAACGCTTCATTAAATTCTGATTATCCTACATTGGGTCGCGAATAAGAATAATTAGCAGACAGATATCAAGTTAGTTCTTTGTAGTACCAATGCGAAGTAAAAGTCTGAGTAATACTTTAATAAAAAATAATGCTCCTCCGACACGTTGCTTATTGTACCTAGTTCTCTTTTTCCCAGATATGGAACAGAGCACTTATCCCATATTCTAAAGCTTCATTGAAACATTCAAGCGATTCTGGCTCATCTTCATACCTTTGACTATTAGTGACAAACATATCCTCGACTTTAATAATTTCCCATCCTTCATTTCTTATATAATTTTTTGCCCGTTCCATAGCAAAATTTGAGTCTTCAGAATTTACCCAGACATTTATGTAAGCCCCACCACACTCCTCACTTTCAGGGTTATCGGGTAGGGGTTTTGCCTCGAACATAATATAGTACATATCAACTTGTTTATTCATAATTTGAAGCTCCTTGGATGTTTTATTACTTCATGAAACAGCACTCAAATATATCATTAATACACCTCTTACGATATGGCATTTATGTTAAAATGTCCTTAATTACTTATTATTGTCGATTGTAAAACTTATTTCCACCCCTACTACCCTCACATGTGGAAGTTAGTCTTACAAATAAAAGGGTGGCTTTTAGTTGTACAAATTATTATACTTTTATTTGCTCGGTTCCCATGAAGTAATGCCTGCCTATTATTAGGAGGCTCATTATGTCTAAGTTTAAACATTTTACCCTTAGCGAAAGAATAACCCTTGAACGTCTGCTTAAGGATGCCTGCTCATTTAAAGCGATCGGCAGGGACCTTAATAAGGACTGTACTTCTATATCCAAGGAAGTAAGAAATTATCTCATTTTTAAAAAGACGGGTTCCTATGGCAGGGCTTTCAACAACTGTCTTCATCGTTTCACATGTACCAAATCCTATAGTTGTGCCTCTCCACTCTGTCGTAACCGTTACTGTCGATTTTGTTCCCATTGTTCTACCCATTGTGACGATTATAAGATAGAGGCCTGTACTCTGCAGGTCAAGGCCCCTTATGTCTGCAACGGATGCAAGCAATTGAGGAGCTGTACTCTTCAGAAGTCGTTTTACGTCGCAGCAGACGCCCAAATGGAGTATGAATTAATCCGTTCAGAATCTCGCAGTGGAATCACTGTTGATGAAGTGGAAATTTTACGTCTCGATCAAATCATCAGCCCACTCATCCGTAACGGTCAATCCATTCATCATATCTGTTCCAATAACAGGGATGTTATCATGTGCAGTGATAAGACCCTCTATAACTATGTGGATTATAACCTCTTTTCGGCCAGAAACCTTGACCTCCCCAGAAAAGTTAAATACCGCCCAAGAAAGAGAGCCGCCGTACATTTCAAGGTCGATAAATCATGCAGAATCGGACGCACCTATAAAGACTTTCTTCTCTTCATGGAAGAACACCCGGATACGCCGATTGTTCAGATGGACAGCGTAGAGGGTGTTAAAGGAGGAAAAGTCCTGTTAACCCTCCACTTCTTAGACTCTCAGTTTATGCTGGCTTTTATCCGCAACGCGAATACTTCTCAGTCAGTCATTGATATCTTTGAACGCCTTTATGGGGACCTGAGAACTGATAGTTTTCAAAGATTGTTTCCTGTTATTTTGACCGATAACGGAAGTGAATTTTCCAATCCTTTAGCTCTTGAGTTTGATAAAGAAGGGAACCGCAGAACCTCTATATTTTATTGTGACCCATCAGCTCCTTACCAGAAGGGCGCGGTGGAGAATAATCACGAATTAATCCGCAGGATTGTTCCTAAGGGCCACAATTTCACCCCGTATAACCAGGAAGATATGAATCTGATGATGAATCATATCAATTCCTATGGAAGAAGAAAGCTGAGTGACCGGTCACCACACGCGGTCTTCAGCTTTCTTCATGGTACGGATACCTTACTGAAGCTGGATGCTATATGCATTCCCAAAAATGCTATTATCCTTCATCCCAAACTTCTTAAAAAATAAAACACAAACAAGGCAGGCATTACCGCTGATGGCCGGGCAGAAAGCATCTATTGACCCATTTTATACTTTAAGGATCAACAACAATCTTGTCCTAGCCGCCGGGGCTGTGGAGAGTGTGGGCAAGCTCTTTTAAGGAATGCCCCAAACTGCTTGCCCAAGCCATGTGGTCAACCTGAAGCGTTACGCGCAAGGTTGTCCACATGTCGGCACTATCCACAGTCCGCTTCACTATTGAGCACTCAAAAGGGGTGGAATTTACCTTTACTAAAAAACGGTTATTTTTCACTCCCTAGCTTCGTGTACCCCAAAACAAGTAAATTCTGCTTGTTGTCCGTCTGATTATAACAAATCCATCATAAATTCGATAGACGTGAACAATTTTCACCAAGGTTATCGCCCTAATGTTTGCTTCGGTGGAAATAAACTCTACAAAGTGGAAGTTACCTTTTCAATTCACCAATTACTTATTATAATTCCGACCCTCCACCGTGTAACATTTCTTCCCATTATCCACGAATGCCGTCCACCTACATAGAGGTTGGACGGCATTTATAATACTGGGTTTGTGCGCCCGTAAGTAACAACCAATATTGTTACGCGGACATGATGGAATTCCGCCTTTAGCAAGCGGTAGGAAAAGTGTCAAGGGATAAATCCCGCCCTATCATCCCGCTGCTTACCCGGACGGGGAAACCCTACGGCGACCACAGCATGCAGCTGTCCTTGAGGACAAGCGCCGAAGTAGTGACTAAAGTTGCCTTAAAATTACGCGGCGCAGGGATGAAACAACATGTATGAGGATGAAAGCTAAACTGCTTGATAGGATAGCCAGAACGCGAGTTTAGTAGTACACCCACGCGAAAGGCACTGAAACGCGAGGATTCCCGGCTACTGTAGCTTAGACCCCTACAGTTGAGCACGACACTCGGAAATGCGTACTCTCCGGACGGAGTGAAATGGCAAAAGTCCCATCCGACAACATGTTATGCTAATGTTCCATTATGACTAAACGGGGATGACCTAAAACTCAGCGAGCCTGCTGGGCATGGTTACACAGCTTCCATAGTAGTCAGAGGACCCTGAAATAACAGGGAAGGCCGTAAAACGGATGCGGGAAAGCCGCCCACAGGGCGAAGGGAAGCAGTTTGCCTTTTAATACGTAGAAAGGATGGTGCGGAGGCACTATGAGAAGTCCAACCGAAGTATTAAAGCATCTGAGCGAGAAATCACAAGACAAGTCGTACAGATTTCAACGGTTATACCGGAACCTGTACAACCCAGAGTTCTACTATACCGCCTATCGGAACATCTATGCAAACGGCGGTAGCATGACTCCGGGTGTTGACGGCACAACCATTGACGGCCTTGGCGGCAGACGTATCGGGAAAATTATCGAATCCCTGAAAAACGAAAGCTACCAGCCCCATCCTGCACGCCGCGAATATATCGAGAAGAAAAACTCGACGAAAAAACGTCCGCTTGGAATTCAGTCGGGCGACGACAAGCTGGTGCAGGAAGTAGTCCGCATGCTCTTGGAGAGCATATACGATTCGATATTCTCCGACCGGTCACACGGATTCCGGCAGCATAGAGGCTGCCACACTGCGCTCAAGCAAATCCAAAATACCTTCACGGGAGCCATCTGGTTTGTCGAAGGTGATATCACCGCATGCTTTGACTCATTTGACCACCATGTGTTGATAGACTTGCTCCGCAAGCGCATAGATGACGAAAAGTTCATTGCGTTAATGTGGAAATTCCTGAAAGCAGGATTTATGGAGCAGTGGAAATTCCACAGCACCTATTCCGGCGTACCGCAAGGTTCAGGCACAAGTCCGATACTTGCAAACATCTATCTAAACGAGCTGGATGAATACATGGAGGAATATAAAACGAACTTTAAAATTGGTGATTCGCATAAACGCAAACGGAACCAAACCTATAAACGCCTCGACGGGCAGATTTACCGGCTGAAAAATGCAAACCAGAAGGTGTGGAACCAATTGAGCAAAGAGGAAAAGGCGCAAAGAGCAAAGATAATTCACAAATTGCAGACGGACAAACTCCGACTACCATCGTGCCCGTTCCGCGACACGACATACAAGAATCTGCAATATACCCGGTACGCCGATGATTTTGTCATTGGGTTATCTGGAAACAAAGCGGACGCAATAAAGCTCAAAGCCGACCTAACCGTGTTTCTGGAGGAAAAGATGAAGCTCAAACTCTCGGACACCAAGACCAAAATCACGCACACTACGCAAAAAGCGCAATTCCTTGGCTATGATATCGCGGTGTCACATAGCCAAGCCATCAAGCGTACAAAGAAAGGTCACCGGATGCGCGCTTACAAGGGCATGGTTATGCTATTGGTGCCCCATGAAAAATGGGCTTCAAAATTGCGGGAATATAAGGCAACTCGAATCAAACGGGACGAAAAGGGTAAAGACCACTGGCGCGCCATGCACCGAAATGAACTTATCAACTTCAAAGATATTGACATATTGAATAAATATAATTCCGAGGTGCGCGGTCTGTATAACTATTACTGCATCGCAAACAACGCGTGCGTAATAGGCAATTTCGCCGGGTTGATGAAATACAGTATGCTCAAAACCTTCGCCGGCAAATACCGCACTAAGATCAAAAGAATTAAGACGCAATATGTTAAAAATGGAACATTCACTGTGCAATACACTACTAAACGGGGAATCAAGGAAGCGACCTTTCCCCGTAGCTTTTGCAAACAAAGCAAACCTATTGTTTCAAATGTGGAGGTATTGCCTGCATACAGACGCTATGAGCGCAAGAACAGTTTGGCCGCGAGAATAAAAGCGGGCATGTGTGAGTTATGCGGCAAAATTGGATGTGACGTTGAGATGCATCAGGTAAGACGGTTGAAGGACCTAGGTGGGCGCAATCAATGGGAATTGGTAATGTTGGATATCCGACGCAAAACCCTAGCGGTATGCCATGACTGCCACGATAAGATTCACGCTTGTGACTAAGAACGACAGACTATAGGCTTACGGAGAGCCGGATACAACGAGAGTTGTCCGTCCGGTTCGGAAGGGAGGGAGACCATGGCGTAGCTCAGACTGTGCTCATGGTTGAACTTACCTTATAAGAATTAGTGGAACCTGACTTGCGACGCTATTTCAGATAAGTGTACCAGCAAGCTATTTTCCAACAAGTGTATTTGAAATAAGAGATGTCTTCCTAGTTTTAAGGTCATATTCTAAGAGGGTTGACTGTTCACCAAGGTACATATATTTTATCCTGACCTTTACTTTTCCGTCATGGACTATAGTTCTATATTTACTATTCGGAACTTTCAACATCTGAAAATACGGTTTACTCCTTGATATGGGTGAAATTATGTTTTGGCTAATCACTAATTCCCCTGCGACATTATTTATATAAAACTTTTTGAATTCTTCAGTTGCCCCATTTAACACATACAACCCTTGTTCATCATGAGTTATTGGGTAATTAACATGTCCTTGTTCATCTATAATATATGTAAAACCATTTTTATACTCATATTGAATATTCTGTTCTTGAAAAACTACGGGAATACCAGCAACTTTCTGTATCCCGGGTTTAATAGTTAAATAAAGCAATCCCACTAATATGAGTATTATTACTACTACGGATATAATCCAACGTCTTCCTCGTATAAACATCAACAGTTACACAAACCTCCCCATGCAATACTTTACAAGTATGCACTAACAATATTCCATAAAAGCCATACTTCAAGTTATCTTCAATATACCTCTTGAAATAACCTTTTCCAAGTCAGATGCTTATAATATTATTTTTTACATTTATTACCATTATCCTAAAAATGCCGTCCAACACTAAGTTGGGCGGCATCATCTCTACTGAAGGGTTTAAGAATAATTGGAAGTTAAATGAAGATAGTCAATTATGTCCTCTTTCAGAACATAAAGAATGCTCTCGAAAGAAGACATATCTTTATGGTATTTATGGCAGGTATTTTAAAAAAGTTGTTGAAATCTTGTCAAGAGAGTAACTGAACTCATTTCTTATGACGTGACGCATTAGTAGCAAACTGCGTAGTAAGTATATGCTTTTTTCAATGACGCTTAAAGGTCGTCCCGGAGTAACCGAGGGTTAAGAACTTTGAAACTCTGTGTGATAATTTAGAAGAGAGCGGGAATAAAAAAATGAATCGTGAGACTAGAACTGAATTAGCTGTTTGTGGATTGGATTGT
>CAKMJS010000063.1 GCA_927405585.1 uncultured Desulfosporosinus sp. | reverse complement strand
AGACTGGTTATTGGGCGGTAACATCTTCGCAATGATAGAACTCTTTAACTCTTTAGGATATCTCATGTCGTTCTCCCTCCTGTGTTCCTTTTCAAGGATACTTTTCCTAAGTCCTTACGTCAACTATCGTAACACAGGGGGGGCGCTCCAACGGCTTGTTATTTATTATATAGGCGATAAGAGTCGTTGATTAATTAAAAAGTGCTCTGGTACAATTTCGAAGGCTCGGAATAATTGTGCCAGGGCATTTTCTGCAGACCCCCAAATAATCTCGACCCAGCGCGTAATAGTGAATTGAAGAAATAAGTCTTAAATATGAAAAGAGGAATCTCTATGAAATGGATAGTACTCTTCATAATTGTCGCTATGTTAGTATTAATGTTTAATCATGGGGCTCATATGGGTAGAGAGGATTAGGATTGAGATTGTTGAGGAAATACTACTTCACTATATACGGCATACTAATCCCCAAACACATGGGGAGGATGATATCATGTCAGAACTAGATGAACTAATAAAACAAATCGAAGAGTTGCGTTCAAGCACGATCAATGTACAAGAGGGTAAATCCCATACAGATCCAGAAGTCGTGGACGCATGTCATGAGTTGCATTCTGCCTTAGATAGGTACCAAGGAATGCTGATGAGAATAACCCAGCTGAGGCTTTGAAGTTTGCGGATTCAGTATGTATTGGTGAAGCTGAAGAACTATGGGAAACGATTTTAGAGGATGTAGCAAACGATCAATTAAAGGAGCGGTATTTTAATTCAAAGCCCACAGACATGAGTAAAGCACCTATGCCAAATTGGAGGTTACTTGTTAGTTCTAACTACTTGTACACTAATACTGTCTTAACCAGCCGAGGTTGTCCATTTAAGTGTGACTTTTGTTATAATAGTTGTGAATATGTTCATAAAGTGTTTAGAAATAAATCGATGGATAACGTAATTAAGGAAATCCAAGAGCTGCCAACAAGACAGGTTATGTTTATAGAAGATAACTTCATCGGAAATGTACCTTGGACAAAGGAGTTTATAAGTCGAATTAGACCTATGGGACTTAAATGGCATGCAGCAGTTTCTGTAAATCTTGTTAATTATCCCGACTTAATCGAAGAAATGAGGGATTCTGGCTGTCAAAGTCTATTGGCTTCGAGACGATCAACAAAGAATCCATTCAAAGCGTTCATAAGGCACAGAATAACGTTGAAAGATACGAAGAACTAATTAAAAAAATACACCGTAGTGGTATTATGGTGAACGCCAGTCTCGTGTTTGGATTTGATGAGCATAAATCTCAGGTATTTAAAGATACTCTGGATTGGCTGATAAAGAATAAAGTTGAAACAATGACTGCTCATATATTAACCCCTTACCCTGGAACTGAAACGTATCAGAAGCTATTGGAGCAGAATAGAATCATTGATTTTGATACGAACCATTATAATACAGCACACGTTGTTTATATTCCACAAAACATGACTAAAGCAGAACTTTATTCAGGTTACCTTAATATCTATAAAGAATTTTATTCATTCGAAAACATCATCAAACGAATGCCTGAGAGTCCTAGACAAAGGATTCCCTATCTTTTGTTCAACCTATTTTATCGGAAATTTGGTAAGTTAATTTCTGGTATCGGTGTTTCAGGATTGCGTGCTTGCATTCCACTAAAAGAGGGTTGAATTCCAGAGCAAATTCTCTGGAATTCAACCCTTTCGTAGGCCCATGGTTTTAGTTTTTCCTGTGTAAAAGAGTGTACTTGGCAATATTTACAGAGTGATCGCCAATACGTTCTAGATTACTAATGATATTGAGGTAGGTGGCACCGTAACTTCCATTACAAGCCCCTTGACTGAGACGTTCGATATGTCCCTTACGCAAACTGATTTCTAACTCGTCAATGATATCATCATATTTGAGTACTTTTTCAGATAAAGCAATATCGTCAGTTTTTAATACTTCTAAGGACATAGTAAAGATCTCTTGGACTTTCTCAAACATATTCATAAGATCACTATTGGCTTGTTCTGAGAAGTTAACTTTTGATTCGATCGCATGATCAGTCAGTTCCACGAGATTCTCGGCGTGGTCTCCGACTCGTTCTATGTCACCAATCACTTGAAGAATCCGATAACTCTGGTCCGTTTGCTCAGAGGTGAGAATTTTATCGGATGAAACTTTTAGAACATAGCCCGTAATCTCGTTTTCAAGTTGATCGATCGCAGCTTCAAATTGAGCTGTTAAGTGTTTATTATGTGGGTTATGATCAAAAAAGTAGTCTTTTGAATTTTCAAATGCTTCACCAGCCATCCTACCCATACGCAAGGTCTCACGGCTAGCATTGGCTAAAGCCACAGAAGGATTCCCAAATAAACGAGGTTCTAAATATTTAGGCTTGGCATTGATGACTACTTCATCTTTCTCTTCCCCAGGAACAAGTTTAGTTACTATAATCGCTAAAAGTCCAATAAATGGCAATTGAATAAATGTATTTAAAATATTGAAGACACCATGCGTTTGAGCAATCTGAAGTTTTATTCCCAGCGTACTCCAAGTTCCCTCAAACCCAGGAATCAGGATATATAGATAGTTGGTTAACAAAATGACAATCTTGGGAAAAATACCCATTAAAAAGAGCGGTAAAAAGATGGCTGTACCGATTAAATTAAAGAGTAGATGAGTTGCGGCTGCTCTTTTAGCCATGACCGAAGCTCCAATTCCAGCCAGGATTGCCGTGATGGTCGTCCCAATATTATCTCCAAATAGAATCGGTACAGCTTGAGAGTAAGTTACAACTCCTTGATTGGCAAGTTCCTGTAAGACACCAATGGTAGCACTACTACTCTGAACAATAACCGTAAAGATTGTTCCTACAAGTACCCCAAGAAAAGGATTATTTTCTACATCGATCATCAAACCAATAAAGAAGGGGGAACTTCGCAGGGGTTGTAAACCATCGCCCATGATATCCATTCCATAAAAGAGAAGACCAAAACCTAGAATGACTTGTCCAAGATAGTTTAATCGCTTGGTTTTAAAGAAGAACAGTAAGAAAACCCCAAATGCAATGATCGGTAAGGCATAGTGTTCAAGTTTAAAACCAATCAGGTAAGCCGTAATCGTCGTTCCGATATTAGCTCCCATAATAATTCCGATCGATTGTCTAAGTGTCAACAATCCTGCGTTAACAAGCCCAATCGCTAGGACAGTGGTACCACTACTACTTTGGATCAATCCTGTGACAATTGCGCCCGTGAAAACACCACGAAGTGGCGTTTTAGTCCCTTTTTCGAGGATAACCCTTAACCGATCTCCGGCTACGGCTTGTAATCCTTCGGACATTGACTTGATACCAAAAAGGAAAAGTCCCAGCCCCCCAAGAAAACTAAATAACATCGTGGTTAAATCCATCTCTTCCAACCTTTCTTCTATATATCTGGACTTCCATTACCAGATATCAACTGCCTTCGTCTAATTGATCTTCGTACAACTCGTCCTCATCCTTTGAAAGATTATCATATCCTATTATACATCTCAATGTTAATTTTACACTTTTAGGCTACTCCAAAGGCTGACAAATAAGTAGTAGATTAAGACCTATCCCGTCCAGCTCATAACCTATAACCAGGTGACTCCTAATATTTTCGACATTGAAGGTTCTTTTCCTGCTTATTCCTGAGATTTTACGGATTTTCGCAGTCCAACTCAGTAACTTCTGACCTCCGGGATAAAAAATGACTCCCTTTTTCACAAGTGGAGTCATTTTCATTAAACATGCTTGATATTAGCCAAATCATGTATATTTGTCTTAGAGCAAATACGAGCAAAATCTGACACTTCATGCTGATACAACCGGCATGAGGTGAGGTGCCGGTTCTGTTCTTACTGCTAGGTCAATAATGATACATATTTCTATATTCAGATACAACTTCGATAAATAAGGGAAAATGACTTAAGCAAATCAAAAAAATATAAAAAACTATTGACAGTATTTAATGTTATAACATATAATAAAAATATAAATTATATACGTTATATACTGCAGAAGGAGGTATTTTATGAAGGTTATTTTACGAAAGAACGATAGTGCGACCAGTCTTTTGCTTTTTATTTATAACAATTATTGGGTTCACTTTAATAAGGATACTTTAAGGCTATCAAGTCTTCTTCAACTGATGATGGCTTTCGGAAAAAGTGAAACCGCCACAAGAATGGCACTATCCAGAACGGTAAAAGCGGGTATCCTGATCAATAAAAATGATGCCAGTGACGTGAAGTATACTTTGGATACAAGCGGGAAGGAAGCTATCAATACCTGGAATGAAGAAATGCAACAATTTTGGAAAAGGTATAGTTTAAGAAATACACTATGGAATGAAAAATGGTATTTAGTTAATTTGGAGTTTGGAGAGGTGGATAAACAGAACAAATCAACTGTTTCAGAAAAACTGCGGCAAAATGGTTTTGGAATCTTAAGTACCAACACGTGGATTAGTCCTTATTATCAAAGTGATGAAATTCAAACGATATTAACTGAAGCCAATATGACCACCAAAGTAGTTGAAATGTATGGGGACATGACAATTCATGAAGATATTGCTTCTTTTGTAGAGAAGGTTTTTCATCTTAAAGACCTTGAGAAACCCTATACAAACTTCATAAAGGTGTTCAATGAAAAGTTGGAAGAGACTGAGAAACTATATCGAGAAGATTGGTTCGTAGAAGGAGGGCACTCGTTGCCATTATTGCAGGCACTTGGTTGGGAGTTTTTATCGATAGCAATAGATGATGCGACATTGCCAAAAAAATTATATCCAGCATGGGCGGGTGATACAGCAGCACAACTAATGATGAAATTTAGGAGAATTCTATTAGAAGCAACAATCAAGTATCTGGGAAAGTTTGATTAGAGTCAAGTCCAATTAAGGTTAAGATCAAATCCAAATTATTAGAGGAGGGCGTTATAATGAATGCACAAGGAATTTTGAATTATCTTGAAATGTTAGCCAATCATAGTCTGTGGGTAAATTTCTCAATGCATATTCTGGTTTTCATGGCACTGTATGCAATATTCTCGAAAAGCAATGAGATGTTAAGATGTTGGATATTTCGAGCAGCCGTAAGTATTTTGTTTTTATCCGTGACAATCAATGCAGTAGTTTTCGGCAATCCTTTTCATGCAGTTACTTTCGGCATATTAGCATTAACTTCACTAGTGCAATTATTTGTGAGAAAGAAAGCTATTCAAATAACTGATAGCAAAAGGATTATGGCTGTTGCTCTTTTCTTCATATTTATAGGGTTGTGGTACCCTGAATTTGTGGATAAAAATGCTCTTTTGCTTCTAGTGGTTTCACCTGTAGGAGTTATACCCTGTCCAACGTTGCTTACAACCATAGGCTTACTGACCCTTATTATGCCGAGTGTAAATAAGATTCAATATCTAATTACAATTATAATGGGCATTGTATATGGAGTAATAGGAGTATTTGTTTTTAAAGTATACCTGGACATCACACTGTTGATTTTAGCTTTGTATGCAGGTAGCATATACTTTAGAGGTCTTAGTCAAGCAAAGTCTAGAAGCATTTTATGTTCTCCAGTAGCCTAATAAGCGTATCTCCAATACTAGATCACCGACTTCCTAGTGCTATCGGTAGATATCAGAAAGCGGACTCGGCAATGGAGACTAATTGCACTTGGGCTTTCGGGTCTGCAGGGATATCCGCGGCCATTATTTTTGCTTTCATGGGTGCACTCATCTTCAGACCGAAGAGGTAAGATTCTTTATGATTCAGGACAAAGAATTGGTATCCATTAAATAACGAGTAATAAAGTTTGTAAGCTATGTACGTTTCATTAGGTGATGATGATACGTACATAGCTTCGTTTTTAAATGTTACAAACTACTCAGCCGCTTTCCACTCATCTCAAAATTCAATGAAACCCTAGACATAAAACAGGCTGGGGCACATGGGTTGCGACTGCCATTATTCACTTATGATATAATTACATAAACTTGCAATGTACGGAGGTGATCAGATGAGAATTGGTAAATTTGTTGAAAGTAATAATTCAAAGATGGATACTGTGCGGCACTATATGGAGTTGGGATTGATAATACCTGAGAGACAGGGTGGACAATATGACTTTGATTCCAGATGTCAGAGTGATTTAGAAGATATATTCTCTCTTAAGGGAATGGGTTTTACATTAAACGAGATTAAATCAATTTTTATGTTTAAAAGGTTGGGACAACTGACTCAATATCAGGAAAATGAAGGCTTCAGAGAGTTTTTTATTAATAAAGATAAGCAACTAGAGCATCAGATTGAAGAACTTAATCAAATGAAACAAAGGCTGGAAGCGAAATTGACGGGGCTATCAGAGAAGGAAATTAGCAATACATCTGTGATCGGCATAGACTTTAGAGTACTGAATCTTCTGAATTGTTTAAAATGTGGAAGGGATTTGGAGCTTCGTGAGGGTAGTATCGCAAACAATCAAATTATACAGGGAGAATTGGTATGTCCTTGTGGGGAGCTATACTTAATTGAAGACGGAGTTTTAAAGATTAACAATATTATCCTAGATGATGATATTGAGTTGGACTCTAATTTTATTCATGATTACATCAGTGCTACTGATAGGGATTACCTAGATAAGGTATACCGTGAAATAGAATGGTTACATAAAAAAGCAGATATCAAGAGTTTCAAAGACAAGGTGATCCTTGAATTAGGCTCAGGAATGGGCTTCTTTTTAAGAGCAATCTATGAGGATTTACCAGATGACTCAATCTATATTGCAGTAGACCATGATATCAATAAGCATAGATTCTTAAAGAATATCTTGGAGAGGGTAGGGTGCAAGAAGAATATGGTGTTCATTTGTGCAGACTTTCTTCAGATTCCAATTAAGAACAATTCAGTGGATATCCTTGTAGATATGTCAGGAACTAGTAATTATAGTTTTGAACATCAAGAGTTTTTATTGAAGCTAGTTGATAACTTAATAAAAGATAACGCAAAGATCCTAGGCTCATATATTTTATTTAAAAATTTCATTTCAAATAGTTTTATAGAAGACAAATACAGATCTAATTTTATGCTGGATAATGTGAAGAGAAAAATCTCAAAGCTTAGATACAATATTTTTGAAGAAAATATATCAAGCACCCTAGAAGAAGGCGGGAAGTATGAAAGTTATTTTAAAGAGGGTGAAAAAGTATATTCATATTTAATGCTTGGCAAAAGGTAGGGCTAACCCTACCTTTTACTTATTTGATCAGAGATATTTGATTATTGAACTATTGACATGGTGATGTGACGACGTTCTAAACTTAAGGCATCTTCAAAAATTACAAGATACTTACAGTGAAACGGAGGTTACTATGGGGGACTCCCAGCGTGCAATCAATGGTTCTTCAAATAATAAAGAGTTAGCGAATATGATTTTATTCTCAATCGCAAGTTGTATCTCCCTATTTGGAACATCAGTTTATAACTTTGCCATTGGTCTCTTTGTTTTAAAAATGACGGGCTCTGGATTAACCTTTGCCATAACCCTAGCCTTGGGCATTTTGTCGACTGTCCTTATCAACCCTTTTGCCGGCGTACTGGCTGATCGACTCGACAAAAAGCTTCTGGTAATCTTGACAGATATGCTGAATGGCCTATTACTTATCGGCCTATATCTAATGACCATCGGCTATGATTTAAATTTATTCATGATTTATGGTAGTACCTTTCTCTTAAATGTATTTACGACGGTTTATGGTATAAGTAGTGAGGCAGCAAAGCCAAATTTAGTGTCAGGAAAAAGGCTTATGTCTTTGAATTCCATCAGCAAGATCATTGATTCCTCATCTTCTATATTAGGGCCTATGGTGGGTGGGTTAGTCTTCGCGTTTTTAGATATAAGATTCTTTATACTTATTAATGGGGTTTCTTATATTATATCGGGATTACTTCAAATATTTATGGATTTTAAATTCGACGATAAGGATGGGAAGGGGAGAGGGGTTAACTTTATTCATGATATAAGGGAAGGGTTTAATTATCTTAAAGATAGAAAACATCTTACAAATCTGTTTGGGGTTTTTATTGCATTAAACTTTTTTATGGGTCTTTCTATTAATGTTCCCATGCCCTATATTATCAATAATGTTTTACAACTGGATCCTACATACTATGGCATCATACAGGCTAATTTTCCGGTGGGCATGATTTTAGGGGCAATTGTGATTAATAGAGTTATGGGGAAATACTCCTATGGACAGATCATAAAATCAGCGAGCATCCTATTATCAGCGTGTATGGTTGCCGTTGGTCTTTCGGTCATATTACACGACACCGTAATGAACGAGACTGTATATTTAATATATTTCATCTTGATCATGATCTTGGCAGGCATAGCAATATCCTTCATTGATATACCCATCTTTTATACTCTACAGCAGACGATTCCAGATGAATTTAGGGGAAGGGTACTCAGTATAGGGATCAGCATGGCAAAGATAATTCTACCGGTTGCCCTCATTATAGCTGGTGCTCTAATCAACCTCATTCCATCATACTTTCTACCGATCATCAGTGGTGTGTTACTTTGTATTTTTAGCATTTTTTATATTCAAATTGATTAGAGATATTTTAGTAAAGCCCGGAAGAATGATCTATTAGGCTATAGTTGAGGCAGTTGATAAGTTGGTATGATTAAAGGGAACCTCTATGGTTCCCTTTTTAGCTGTCAAGCACATATAGTTTTTACTTTGGCTTACCGTACGAAATAATAAATTCTTTTTAACGTGAGAGGGCACCCTGTTAACGCCAATATGAGTTTGTTGAGCTAGCTGTGGAGCTTTAATTATTATTTTGATTGTAGCAAAGTTGTTTGCAGGTATACACCTGCCAAGAAAGTAGTTGAAATTAATATAAAGTGTAAGATGAACCACCCTAACTTGCCATACCTTAAGAGTTCTTGGTCAATAGGTTTCCTCAACTCCTGAGATATGATAAGACCTCCCACCCATTCAAAAACCAATAAGTATATCCACCACCATGTATATGAATCCCATGTATCCCAAGGTGAATAATATTTAATAAGCTGTGTACTATGTTCCACCCATGACTCAAAAAACATACCTGTATGTACTAAAGCCCAATAAAATGGTATCTTCCATGACCATGATTTCGGGCTGTACCGAACGCCTATTAAAACGTAGAGAGGAAATATTGTCAAAATAGCCGTAAATGGTATCTGTGAGATTTGAGGAAAAAGCCTGTATGGGAATATATAGAAACCAAGGTAGATAAAAATGTAACACAATATTACTCCGATTATTGAACTTAACAAATAGAGAAATCCATATTTTTTCCAATCAATTTTAATAATAAGAATAGTTAAAGTTAGAGATAAAGCCAACGATAGGATTGAAATAAATGTTTCGACATTCCATCCAATATTCATATAAATATATCCTTTAAAGTTATTTTTGAATATAGCATGATCCTACGGTCAGTTAATTATTACAATAGCTCAGTTATATGCAATTTTTTACAGCAATATAGTCTGTTGTGCCTATCTCTTTAGTTTATCTAGAGGAATATTGACTATTTCTAAAAGCCTTGGGGAAAATACTTAGGAAAACTGAATGTTACATGAGGGATTGTTGGTTTCATGAGCATTCGAAGGAGGAAATTCTAGAGTGCCAGTAGAAAATATGTTTGTTACTTACTATTAAACGTGGGGATGCGTGGAACTATTTTCAAGATAATTATTCTGGAACGTTGCATAATTTAAAAATTGAGAATTTGGAAGAATTACTTTCTCATACGAAGAATATATAGCGATGAGCCGACTATTTGAATGCAGGTGCTAGATATTATAGTTGGAGAATTGAGTTAATCATTACTCGCAATCTGAAAGACTTTGCTGAGTCACCAGTTAAAGCCATTGCCCCTGATGACTTCCTTACTAATTATTTTTAATAAACATTATTCTTTTAGAGAAGCTTTGATAAAAGTAACCGCGATTTGATAAATTCAAGTTGTGGTTACTTTTCTGCTAAAAATCTGCCAAATAATAATCTAAAATGCTAATAGATATTAAAGTAACGGCATTTTTAAACATCATTAGGCGGGGAGCGGATGGCTATGAACGTTATTTATCTTTCTCAATGGTTATAATTGAGTTATTGAATCATAATTGAGCGAATAAATTTTGAAACTCCTTTGAAAGCCTTAACATCTGGAATGGCAACGGATTTTATTCTGGACGGAAGCTTCAATTATTACAAGGAATTGAAAAACACCTATGCTACCAATGAGTGGCCATCTGTTTACCCCAAGATCATTTTTTTATTGGAAAACCAGAAGAAGACTTATCAGGATGTCTACCCCCGTATTCTAATAGAAGAAGGGGAGAAACAAAAATTACTTGAGTTCGTTCAAGAAAGTCCCTTATCGGTCGAGACTTATTACAGGCATCTTATTCCTGAATTCAAGGAGGAAGTTTACCTGCTTTTTCTGCAAAATATTGAGCAGAGTGCTGCCAGAGCAAGTAACAGGAGAGATTATCAGAGGGTATGTGCTATTATTCGTAATCTTAAAAAAGCTGGTGGGAAAGAACCGGCATTGGAAATCATACAGAAGCTTTTTAACAAATATGCCAATAGACCGGCATTTAGGGATGAGTTATCTAGAGTATAAATGTGGAATCAATCTGTAAATAGGAGAATACGCAATGATTTATGAGATACAGTTGCAGACCGATAGACGGGACGACATGCTCGACATAACAGAGCAAGTTAAAAAAATCCTAGTTCAGGAAAAAGTTCAAGACGGACTAATCGTAGTGTATTCACCCCATACGACAGCGGGGATAACGATTAACGAAAATGCGGACCCGGATGTACAAAAAGATATTTTGCGGAGACTTGATGAAATTTATCCATGGGATGATGAGAAAGATCGGCACGTTGAGGGTAATTCTGCCGCTCACTTGAAAGCGAGCACTGTAGGGGCATCCCAAACTGTCATCAGCTCGACCAAGGGGCATATTATCTAAAGGGGATTACAAAGGACGAGGGGATAACCTTCAATTTGCACAGCGAAGCAGACGATAGTAGAGAAGATATTCCGGGCGAAAAGATTGTGCTTCAAACAGTCGCAGGAGCAATTAACTGTGAACAACTCATTGCTGGCGACTGGCACGTTATTGAAGATATCAAAGTAACTCGGCAGTATTTCGGTAAGTCCTTTGAGCACTGTATTGAAGGGATCCAAAAATATTATTCTGGAGACCTCGGAAATGAGCCTGGAAATGCAAAGTTTGTAATACTCACGAAGGATGGTTTCGTAGAGTATAGCGATACGCCGATTTACATGATCGTAAAACACCGCGACCAAAGGACAGGGAAGATATACTTGACCCAATCGCGTGACTTTCGTCTTGAGTTTAAATCAGTGGATGACAATGATCTTGAAATTATTGAAAGGGTACACTATTCCGATAATACCTTAGATAAGGCACTCGAATACTGGTCAGAAAAATTAGGGTTACCCATTATGGATAATTCGATAGACGTTCTACCCCAGAATTTCCTAATGTAATTTTCACTGTTACTATTTGAAAGCTGGAAGCTGAGCTTACGGGAAAACTCCTCTTGAAGCTACCCCTGATACTTTGCAGGATATCAATTATATTTATAACCACTTTCCCCTATACTGTGAAGTGTAGGGGAATTCTTTGGACATAATTCACTATTCCGCCATGTTTCGCCGTCAATTTGGACTATAGTTGTCTAAAAGGACAATACCAACGATAATCGACACCGATGAATTTTATAGTAGTTAACAATGATTTGTCTAAGACATTTGGTATATTGGTAATGAAGTATGTGATACTCAGTAATTCTTTGAAAGGAGAACCCCTACTTATGCCACTGGAAATAATCCGAAACGATATAACAAAATTATCCGTTGATGCCATTGTCAACGCCGCAAATACAGCCCTGAAAATGGGCGGTGGGGTATGTGGCGCTATTTTCTCTGCCGCAGGGGCTGAAAAGCTGCAAGCGGAATGCAACACCATCGGAACGTGCCAAGTTGGCGAGGCGGTTATGACAAGTGGCTATAGCCTTCCTGCTCAGCACATTATCCACACGGTTGGACCGATTTGGCGGGGTGGCAGTTCTGGCGAGGCAAACTTGTTAAGTAACTGCTATACCAACTCGCTGACGCTGGCTTTGCAGCAGGGGTGCGAATCCATCGCCTTTCCGCTGATCTCTTCTGGGATCTATGGGTACCCGAAAGACCAGGCGCTGCAGATTGCCATTACTGCAATCAGCGAATTCCTCTTAAACCATGATATGAACGTTCAGTTGGTGGTCTATGATAAGAAAGCTTTTATGCTGAGCGCCAAGCTTTTTTCGGCCATAGAACGATACATTGACGATAACTACGTAGAAGAACACCAGCATCGTGCCAGTAACAGAATGATCGAGGCTTATGAATACCAGCAGCTTGAAGAACTAAAAACGATTTGTCAGGAAAGTGTCCCTTGTCCATCTGCTTCTATTATGCCCCAAGGGAAAAGGCGTTTAGAGGATGTGCTAGACCAATTGGAGGAGTCGTTTCCTCAAAGGCTGCTGCGGCTCATAGATGAAAAGGGCATGACCGATGTAGAGACCTATAAGCGAGCCAATATCGACCGTAAGTTGTTTTCTAAAATCCGGAGCGGAAAAGGATATAATCCCAGCAGGGTTACAGCCATAGCTTTTGCCATCGCTCTAGAGTTGAATTTGGACGAAACCCATGATCTACTGGGTAAAGCCGGCTACACTTTGTCCCGGAGCAACAAGTTTGATCTCATCATCGAGTACTTCATCGAAGAAGGGAATTACAACATATTTGAGGTCAACGAAGCCTTGTTTGCTTTTGACCAAGTTTTGATCGGAGGCTAATTGTCGTTCTGAAAGCGACCTATTAGCCTTCTAACTTTGTTATCCTTTAATCATCAAGGAAGAAAAGGGGATAACAAAATGACAACAAACATAACTGAATTGGTCTTTATCCTGGATAAGAGCGGTTCCATGTCAGGGCTAGAGAGCGACACCATCGGTGGTTACAATGCCCTGCTTAGTAAACAGCAGAAAGAGCCTGGCGAAGCCATTGTCACGACGGTACTCTTCGACGATAACTACGAACTTCTCCATGATCGAATCAACATCAAGGGCATCCGCCCGATTACAGAGAAAGAATACTATGTTGGCGGTAGCACTGCACTGCTGGATGCGATCGGAAAGACCATTCAGAAGATTGCCAATGTACAGCGGCATACTAGCGAGGACCAACGAGCGGACAAGGTGGTCCTGGTAATCACAACCGATGGTATGGAAAACGCCAGCCGCGAGTACACCCCTGCAGCGATCAAGAAAATGGTTGAGCGGCAGAAAGAAAAATACGGATGGGAAGTCATTTTCTTGGGAGCCAATATTGATGCCATCTCTGCTGCTGCAAAAGTTGGGATCAGCGCAGACCGGGCAGCGAACTATCACTCGGATGGTGAGGGCACGAGGTTGAATTACGAGGCAGTCAGCCAGGTAGTCAGCGAAATTCGCGCTAACAGATCCATTGCTAATAGCTGGAAAGCAGAGATTGATGCAGATTTTGAACGTCGTAAGAAAAAACAAACACGATAATTTAAAGCGGACCTAGTAATTTTTTCATTTTAAGGGAAATGATCCTGATAATTCAAAGAATCCCTGAATGCCAGTAGAAAAGCGTTTCAGGGATTCTTCCTGGGAGTGTAAGCATCAAAAATATAAATTACTCAGTAAGAAAGTCCACCTTTCAGTCCAAATTCGAATTCAGTCCAATCAAATAAATGTCTGAACGCTATGGTATGCTAAATTTAGGGATACAGAGAATTTTGAATTAAAAATGAACATCCATATAGAACTGATGACGAGGAGAGGGGTTGAAATTATGTTAAGTAGTATTCTAGACTTCGCAATCAAGGCTCACGTCGGTCAGACACGTAAAGGTACTGAACCTCCACGTCCTTGCGAACACTAGAACCTGAATCTAGGAATGTGTCATTCCTGACACCGCATCATCGCTAGGCTTAGCAAATCAACGAAAATAGAAGAGCGAAAAATGTGTGTACACACGGACAAGAAAACGGAGTCTAGGAAGTTATACTTGCTCCGTTTTTTTGAGTAGTATTTGTTGGCGAGACATATGTAGGTGGTTTTTTCAATGCCATGTTACCCAACATTATTTACGAATTATAGTGATGGTTGATTTGACAGGAAACTACTTCCCTCTACACAGAATCGCACGATTTACACTTGCAACATCGTGCGATTTTGATATAATGGAATCATCAAATAGTTTTGACAAGGGGTGGTTTGAATGCTTATCACCGCGACTGAATTTAAAACAAACATCGGGAAGTATTTAACGCTCGTTAATGATGAGGAAATTATCATCACGAAGAATGGAAAGGGTATTGCAAAACTCACTTCTTTAAAAGAAGACAAGGTGGAAATTATGAAGTCTTTTTTTGGTTCTCTCTCTACTGATATTTCTTTAGAACAGACAAGAGAGGAAAGGTTAAAGAAGTATGAACGTACTGATTGATACAAATGTCATTCTTGATGCAGGGCTAAATCGTATACCTTTCAATGTTTCTGCAGAAAAGATGTTACTTCTTGTTGCAGATGAAAAGGTGAATGCATCCATTACTGCAAGCTCCGTAACTGATATCTACTATTTCCTTAAAAGAGATTATCAGGATAGTGATCGAGCAAAGGAAATGCTTAGAAATTTTTTCAACATATTTGAAGTTATTGATGTTACAAAAAGTGATTGTGAAAAGGCACTTGGTCTGCCAATGGATGATTATGAAGATGCCTTATTAGCAACTTGTGCCAAACGCAGGAGAATTGAGTTAATCATTACTCGCAATCTGAAAGACTTTACTGAATCACCAGTTAAAGCAATTTCCCCAGATGACTTCCTTACTAATTACTTTTAATAAATTATTCTTTTAGGATTCTTTGAGAAAAGTAACCACGATTTGATAAATTCAAGCGTGGTTACTTTTCTGCTAAGTTGGTGGACACAATAGCATATATGCCGCTGGCAGGAGCGGTCGCGCACCAATGTTCTCCGTGTTTGTCATATTGCCTAAATAGGCTCGTGGTTTGTGGTATTGGACCATCTCGACTACACGCTCCATCGTGTGTCAGGACATCATCCATAGCGGTTCAAAAAATAACACTATATATGACACCACGGTTCGAAAAATGACCGCTAAATATAACCTCGATAATAGTTTATTGCCATTACAGGAAACAATGAGGCATGCTGATCTCGTATAGGTTATTGCGCATATCCGCCGTTCGATCAGGTTAATACTAGTAAATAGAGAAGAGCAACAAAAGAATGGAGGCCCACCCGTATGTCCGAACAAAGTTTACCGTTTCATGAGGCGTTTGAACTCCACGAAGTGCTTAACTTTAAGACTCTCTGTATGGTTAAGTCTAAATTAATGGAGGGCTTGGTATTTAACCAGGACTTAAAGGCCTTACTTGAAAAGGATGTCAAGCAATCACAACGCCGTTTAAATAAAACTAGGAAGGAACACGCACTATGAAAGCTGTTACATATCAAGGTATCAAAGATGTCAAGGTCCATGATGTACCCCCGCCCGTAAGCGGCTATAACGCAGTATTAGCAAGAAATACGGAAAATGCTCCAAAAGGTATCGATCCATATTCACAAACTGTAGCTTTCTCTCATTACAATAATCTTTCAGCTCAATTACCTATCGATCCAAAATCTGGTAAATTGGTAGCTGGTGGTGTAAAAGAGCAGGCTGAACAGTGCTTTAAAAATATTAAGGCAATTGTAGACAGCATCGACCATGTTATGAGCGATGTTGTTAGAATCACTGTATTCGTTAAGAATATCAAAGATATTGACGCTGTAGACGAAGTTTATAAAACATTCTTCCCAAGCTATGTTCCTACACGGACGATAGTCGCAGTTGCAGCTTTGCCTATGGATGCTTTGGTGCAAATTGAAGCACTTGTTTCAAACGGTGAAGGTACAATTCCAAACGCACCACAAGCAGGCGACCTCATAAAGCTTACAAATAACACGGCAAATGCGCCAACAAGTCCTCTATCTACGCAAGCTGTAGCTTTTTCTCATTACAATAATCTTTCAGCTCAATTACCTATCGATCCAAAATCTGGTAGAGTGGTAGCCGGTGGTGTAAAAGAGCAGGCTGGACAGTGCGTTTGGAATTGTACCTTCACCGTTTGAAACAAGTGCTTCAATTTGCACCAAAGCATCCATAGGCAAAGCTGCAACTGC
>CAKMJS010000062.1 GCA_927405585.1 uncultured Desulfosporosinus sp. | reverse complement strand
TTCAGTAATATATCCCAAGTCCACAATGTATTCTGGGGCCACTTTGCCTTCCCGTAACTGAATGATCAAATCCGTCCCGCCGGCCAGGATTTTTGTGGTAGAAGGCGATTTACTCAGGTTTTCTATCGCCTCTTTCACCGTCACCGGTTGAAAGTACCCTAAAATCTTCAAGAACAATCCCTCCTTATCCCTAACAAGCATCTGTTGCTTACTAGATTAAAACTCTAGCATCCAGAATGGCTATTTTGTCCTCAAATACTACCGTTGGATTCAAATCAATTTCGTTTATTTCTGGATTTTCTTCCACTAGTCGGGAGAGATTAACTAAAGCCTTGGCAATACTGGCAATATCTTTCGGTTTTTGCCCCCTGGCGCCGTAGAGTATCACCCGGCCCTTAATTTCATCGATCATTTCGTGCGCATCTTCTTCGCTGATCGGTAACAGTTTAAAACTTACATCTTTAAATACTTCCACAAAAACTCCACCTAGCCCAAACATCAGTACTGGACCGAACTGAGCATCTCTATTCATGCCTAATATAACCTCCGTACCGTCAGGAAGGAAGGCTGTGACGAGAACTCCCATAAGTTCTGCTGTCTGATCATATGATTTGGCCCTTGTCATAATTTCAGCAAAAGCTTGATGCACTTCCTCTTTGCTGACCAGATTTACCTTAACACCACCTGCCTCGCTTTTATGAATGATCTGGGGGGAAACAATCTTTAGCACTACTGGAAATCCAATCGTCACTGCGGCATGCTCTGCTTCCTCACTGGTCCGAGCTAATATACAGGGAACTGTAAATAGTCCGTACTCTTGTAATAGAGCACTTGCTTCATGTTCCAATAGATGGCGGCCCGACTGTCGAGCCTGTTCAATCAGCTTATGCATTAGCCGCACTCCCTTCTCGCTGCGAGATTTTGTCTAAATATTTCTTCCTCTCTATCATCTTGTCTACGACACGTACAGCTTGACCCGGCATCTTGAAAGTAGGTATCCCGTTGACTTCAAGAAGAGTATTTGCCTCATCACACCACTTTCCTGCCAAGAAACATACAAATACAGGTTTTTTTGCTGCCCTTAGGGTAGGTAACAGACTTTGAGCAAGCTCAACCGGGGGTAAAAAAGTCGGTGGGACAGTGATTAGGATCACACTGTCAACCTCTGGTTCATCAAGTACAATCTTTAGAGCGTCAACATGGTGTTCCGACATAGCTGCGGCAGTGATGTCAATATAACCGTCAGGATGGCAAATCGAAGCCATAGACGGCAGGCATGCCTCAAGTTTTTCCCGCCCTTCTGCAGAAATACAGGCCAGTTGGGCATTTTTTGCGAAGCCTAGTTGGTCCACTGCTACGATTCCAGGTCCACCGGCTTCTGTCAGAATACAGACACGGTTGCCATAGGGAAGTGGTTGCATAGAGAATCCTTTTGCAACGTCGACAAGCTCCTCTATGTGATCAACACGAGTTACTCCGCACTTGGCAAAGGCGGCGTCATAAATCTTGTCTGACCCGGCCAGGGCTCCAGTGTGAGAAGCCGCAGCCCGGGATCCTATTTCACTCCTACCAACTTTGAGAATAATGACGGGTTTTTCTTTAGTGACTTTACTGGCGATGTCTAGAAAACGTTGACCGTCTCGAATACCTTCCATATACATTCCAACAACTTGGGTATCCTGATCCTCTCCGTAATATTCCAGGATTTCTAGTATGTCAACATCTGACATATTGCCCACATGTGCCCACTTGGCAAAACCTAGTGGAGTAGGCTGCTCTTCCATAAATAACAGAGTGATTCCGCCCATGGCTCCACTCTGGGTAATAACGCTAATATCACCTTGCGTTTTCACGACTGGTGGTTCTATGGTTGTGTCTAGATTGTTTCGAGTGTTTTGAATGCCAACGCAATTTGGCCCAAATACCCGTATCCCAGCTTGGTGTGCAATCGCGACAATTTCCTTTTCTTGTTCTACAAGCTCGGGTACTTTGGTCTCCGCAAATCCCGCAGCGACTACTATGGCAGCCTTTATACCACCTCGGAGAGCAGCCTCTTTCATCACACTTTTAACATTAGGAGACGGCACCGCAATCACAATCAAATCCAGATTGCCCGGAATGTCATTTAGGGTCGGATAACATGGTAGACCTAGCACCTCTGTCTCTTTGGGGTTAACAGGGTAAACCTTACCAGCAAAACCATAGTCCAGCATATTCTTGACAATTTGATATCCTGCCTTATAAGGGTTTGTTGATGCCCCGATCACAGCTAGGCTCTCGGGATAAAAATAGTAATCCAAGTCTTTGCGACTCGACATTATCTCACTCCTCCACGTTAAACATTCTAACAGTTTGACAGGTATGTCCAGTTTTCATCCACTGCTCGTTGGATGATATCTAACTCTATAGGGTCATCTAGGAGGTGGCGGAAACGCTTCTGCATGGACAGATACTCCTGCACCGGCTTCAGGTTGACCGGCCGTAGGTTAACTTTGAACTGGCGTCCACCGGTTATTTCATAAAGGGGAGCAAAACTAGTTTGTACTGCCATACGGGCCACTTTCACTGTATCTTTCGGATCAATTCCCCAACCGATGGAACAAGGAGAGAGCAAATGAATATAAGTAGGACCGTCAATAGCCAAAGCTGTTTGAACCTTGCGCATAAAGTCAAGTGGATAAGCTATTGAAGCCGTAGCAGTATACGGAATCCCATGAGCGGCCATTACACGTACCATGTCCTTTCTGCGGCTTAGAGGACGGGATTCTCCTTTGCTAATTTTACCGAGTGGCGAGGTCGTGGTACTTGCACCGTATGGTGTCGCCCCCGATCTCTGGACTCCCGTATTCATATAACCTTCGTTATCATAACAAATGTAGAGAAAACGATGCCCTCTTTCCACTGCTCCAGATAGGGCTTGAAAACCAATGTCGACGGTACCGCCGTCGCCCGCGTAGACGATTAGGTTTATGTCATCACGGCGATTATCTGCCTTCAGAGCTGCGTCAATTCCGCTGGCTACTGCACCGGCATTTTCAAACAAACTGTGAACATATGGGAAAAGCGGAGCCCCGGCATAACCATAATTGACGCACATACAGCCAGTAGAGTTAACCATAATGGTATTTTGGCCAGCAATTTTCGTTACCATGCGAGCCCCAATAACAGCTGCGCAACCTGGACACCCACCTCGTCCGGGGGCAACTACCTCTTCCAACGGTAAATCCTTTATCCTAACCGACATTGGTCTCACCTACTTTCCAGATATCCAAGACCTCTCTGTTTTCATCAACCCAAATAACGCGCCGCTTTAATTCTGAACCACTAAGCACTTGTTCTAAAATGCCAGTTGCCTTTTCGATAGTATCTATAGTAACGTCACGCCCACCTAGTCCTAGTACGAAATCCACGATACACTTATTAGGGGTTTCTTGTAGGGTGGCAAGAACTTCCTGATATACAATACCTGTACTACCGGGGGAAATATCCCGGTCAAGTATTCCAATCACCTTGGCGCCTTTCAGTGCCTGAGCCAAATCTTGATAGGGAAAAGGACGGAAGCTTTTGATTTTCGCCATACCAATTTTCAGTCCAGTACTTCTCAACTGGTCGATAGCGGTACGTACTGTACCCATCATTGAGCCTAACCCCGCTATTATGATATCAGCGTCTTCAGTGCAATAAGTTTCTATCATGCTGTAGGAACGGTTAAAAATACGTTCAAAGTCTAACATCGCTTCTTTGATGACTTGTTCCGATCCAACCATGCTCTCATGCTTGTCTCGTTGAAATTCTTCGAAAAACTGTGGGAACGCCATAACGTTGAACATTTTAGGATTGGCGATATCGAGAACAGGATAATTGGCTTTAAACTCAGGCAAGAACTCTCTCACCTGGGCGACATCTGGAACGTCAACTGGTTCCGAAATATGCGAAACATAAAATCCGTCAAAGCATACCATAATTGGTAAAAGCACCCGGCAGTCCTCCGCCACGCGATAAGCTATCAAAATAGTATCTAGAACCTCCTGGCAATCTTCAACATAAAACTGTAGCCAGCCAGTATCCCGCTGTGCGAGTGAGTCCTGGTGGTCAGTAAATATAGTGACCGGGGAAGCCAAAGCCCGGTTGGCAATGGCCATCACAATTGGAAGACGAAGACCGGAAGCCATAAACAATGCTTCATGCATCAATGCCAGTCCTTGCGAACTGCTTGCCACAAAGGTGCGTACTCCAGTCAGAGACGCGCCGTAGGTCGCAGATATTGCGCTATGTTCACTTTCTACTGGAATCATTTCGGCGGCCAGTTCCCCGTTCGCTACGAACGAAGCAAGGTATTCCACGATAGAGGTCTGGGGTGTGATCGGATATGCTGCAACGACTTTGACCTCGGCTAACCGCGCTCCTTCAGCGGCGGCTTTATTACCAGACAAATACTGTCTCACTCTGTTCCCTCCCTTACCATCGTAATTGCACCACGCGGACATTCTATAGCGCAGACACCACAACCTTTACAGTACTCATAGTCAATAGACATCTGTTCGGCACGCTTAACTACGCCATCCGCACAATAGATCCAGCACAATTGACATTTATTACATTTATCCTGGTCCAGGACTGGTCGTTCGGTACGATTAGGTTTATTCTGGCGAGACAGCCCCCCCGGTAACCAAGGAGATATAGGACGTTTAACTAACCACGGATGCTTCATCTTTAAGCACTCCTTCCATGCTACAGTACCCTTCCTCTAACGCAGTTAAATTGCCCTGAACCACACGCTCTGGCAGTTCTTCGCTAATCACTTTGACCAAAACATCTTTGGCAACAACCTCCCGAATTCTGAGAAGTGCACCCAGCAAAATGACGTTAAAGATCGGTCGCTGGAAAATTTTATACCCTAGTTCAGTAGCATCAATGGGTAACACCTTCGCCCCTTGTTTTGCAGCCGTGCACTGGCGAAGGGAATCAATGCCTGCTCTCGTGTTTACAATCATCAGGGTTGAACTGCTCGCCCCTAGAGTCACGTCAGGATCATTCAGCAGAATGTCGTTAAAAAGCAGGATGATGTCCGGACGGTAAATATAGGACTTAATACTGATCTTCTTGTCGTCAATGCGGGTAAAGGCTTTTACAACCCCTCCCCGGATATCCGTGCCAAAAAAAGGAAAGGAATGCGAAAACTTGCCTTGCTTCATAGCTGTCTTTCCTAGTAGTTCCGAGGCGAGCACTACTCCTTCGCCCCCCAGGCCGTGCAACCTTATTTCATACATTTAATACACCCCTCATCACTTCATAACTAGGTTAGGTAGAAACGTGACAATGATTGGGAAGAGAATTATTATAAAGATCATAAACAAGTCACTTATGAGAAACGGTATCACAGCCATATAGAGTTCTTTAAAGGTTGTTCCTTTTGGGGCTACTCCTTGCATCACAAAGAGGAGAAGTCCAAAGGGTGGTGTAGCCAGTCCAACCTGAATACACAAGAGCATGATCATAGCAAACCAAATTTGGTCAAATCCAAGGCTGGCAGCAATCGGTACAAACATGGGAACTGTAACCATGATAATTGGTACGGATTCCATGATAGTGCCCAGCAGCAGCACAATTAAAGCCATGATAGCCAAAAGCATGTACTTTGAAACGTCCAGACCAATTGCAAATTCCACAACGGTACGCGTAATGCCCGAGTAGCTTAGTAAACTAGAGAAGATAATTGATCCGCCAATAATCAGCAAGGTCATACTAGTGACTTTCACAGTACCTCTCAAGGATTTGAAGATAATTTGCCAGCTCATGCGTTTGTAGCAGGCAGCCACCACAATCGTACCCATGGCCCCCAAGCCGGCTGCCTCAGTAGGTGTCCCGACACCAATCACGAAAATACCAGTGACTAGGAATATAATTGCGGCTAAAGGAAGCAGGTCTACTATGAATATCTTCATCTTCTCTTTACGGCTATATGAGATATTCTCAGTCGCTGGTGCCAAACTGGGATCCAATTTAACCCGGATCCAGATGTTAATTGAATAGTTTAAAGCTATTAGAAAACCCGGTAACAATCCAGCGATCAGCAGGGGACCTACTGGTATCTGAGCTACCGTTCCGTATACGATTGAAAGCGAACTGGGTGGAATAATCATAGCCAAACTGCCAGAGGCGATAATCGGTCCAAAAATCAGCTTACGATGATAGCCTTTGCTGATCATCTCTGGAACTAATACAGTGCCGAGAATTGCAGTACTAGCCATAGTTGAGCCAGTTAACATACCAAAGATTGCCCCAGCTAATATCGACACCAGACTGAGTCGTGCTGGCACCTTACCGATCAGTCTGTTAATGGCATCCAAGCTGTTGGCAGCTAACCCTGAGTGTAGCAAGACTTCACCCATAAGTACGAATAACGGGATTGGAGCTAGCGCAAAGCTCCCGATCGAGCCAAATAAGTTTTGAACCGCTTGATATGGGCCAATAGGGTCACCCATAAGGGCTATAGAACCCGCTAATAATATGAATAGAAACGTAAATGCCACTGGTACGCCAAGAGCGAGCAGTAACACAAATGACCCGCCGACAACCCCTAATCCTGTTGCCCATTCCACAAAAGCTCACCTCCTATACGCCTACGTCTTCCTTGGACAATTCTGTTTGAACTTTACTACCGCGCAGGATTTGAATCTTATCCCAACTTTTGAATAAAAATTCAAAAACTAAAACAGCTGCCATTATTGGGACAAAGATCAATGGAATCCATTTTGCGACAGGTAGAACATTTACTATCACAGTTTGTTCCACAAAGTTTTTGTGGGTGGTGAAAACGCCATAATAGAATAAAGCTGAACAAATTAAGGCCCCTAGGAGATTAACAAACACTTCCAAGCGCTGGCGATTTCGATTGGAAAGCATATTATGTACAACGTCAATTTTTACATGACCATCAAGTCGTAGAACCCAAGGCGACCCCAATAATACAGCAGTATAGAGAATATACTCCTGCATTTGCGTGGCCCAGCCCACGGATAGGTGCAACATATAACGCATTACCACGGATACGCAAATAGACACCGTCATGATTGCAAGCAGGACACCGGCCACTCCAGCCATGATATCCTCTATCTTTTCCATGCTACGTCTAAACAGGCTTTTGTTATTGACCATTCTTGCGCAACCCCCTTTCGGATGTGAAACAGGTCCAATCTAATACTGAAACTATCATTGTGGCATCTATCATGTGTATGATTGTATTTCCATATGAAGGAAAGTGAAGGAGCAAACCAGTCTAAGACAGCTGTCGTATGTTTGACACCTTCACTCTCATATTCTCGTAGCTAGAAGCTTAACAAAATCATATTTACTTGCTGTTTGCGGTCAAGTCCTTCAACTTCTGGCCATTAGCCGAATCCTTGGCAATAACCGCTTTCCAGCCTTCATCTAGAGCCATCTTGACAAATTCTTTGCCTACGTCATCGCTAAGCTTGTTAACTTTTACACCTTTGGCCTGCATTGCTTGATCTTCATCTTTAACTTTCTTAGCATAGGTATCGTAAGATTTCTGTTCAACTTCCATCATGATATCTAGTAATTGCTTTTGAATATCTTGAGGAAACTTATCCCAAGAGCTCTTGTTCATAAACAGGCCCATCCCGACTTGATAAAAGCCTGGATCAATCCTGTATTTCGTTACTTCTGCCCAGCCTCCGGCAACTACTCCAATGGTAGGCCAGCCGAAGCCGTCTACAACATTACGCTGCATTGCAGTATAAATATCGCCAGGAGCCATTGCAACAGGCGAAGCTCCCAATGCCTTCACTAATGGAATATTCACCGGAGCTGACCTGATGCTCTTACCTTTAAAGTCAGTCAAGGCTGAAACAGGAAAGTTAGTATAAATGGCGTACTGGTAGCCAGGGCCAGATGTTTTTCCAAGATAAACGATATTCATTTTGCTCTCGAATTCCTTTTTCAGGATGTCATAAACTCCTTTTTGGCGTTCATCCATCGGAGACAACTGGCTCAAATGTAGTGTGTCTGAAATTGGCATTTTGGTGTTGGCATAGTTGCCCGGCAAGTGCCCAATGTCAAACACGCCTTGTCCTAAAGACTCAAATTGATCTGCAGGCTTGATCACATCGTCTGCACCTAAATATTTAATCTCGATTTTGTCACCAAGTTTCTGCTTGACCATCTCAGTAAAGAGCCAGAAACCATCATGTTCCGGCGAAGCCTGGGTAAATGGGGTTACTGCCTTAAGGACAATCTTCTCTTGTGGTTGACTTGTGCTGCTACTACTGGGTGTCGTCGTCGTTTGTCCTCCGCACCCTGCCACCAGACCGAGGGCTAAGACTGCTGTTCCAATAAGCGTCAATACCGAATGCCATCTCTTTTCCATTCTTTTGACCTCCTTATATTTTGGGGCTTTTTGCCCTGGGAACCCATTAATTATTTTAGTTCGACTGCCCCACTCGGACACCACTGCTCGCAGGCTCCACAACCATCGCAATCCGACTTATTTACCTGATAAGCTGTTCCGTTTCCAGTGATTGCTCTGTACATGCAAACTCTTTGACAAATGCCGCAGTTTGTGCATTTATCTTCATCGATACTCGCAAATAGCGGTGGTAGCTTCGCTAACTCTTCCGTAGTCGTAATATACGGAAGGGCAATGCCGCGGATTTCATCGAGAGACTGGTAGCCTTTCTTGTCCATCCAGTTTTCGAGGTCTCCTAGCCACTTGCCGATCACATCATAACCATTCCACATCACGGCTGTCGCCGTTTGGACTGTAGTAGCACCCAACATAATGTACTCGACGATTTCTTTAAAACTCATCACACCTCCGATAGCTGAAATCGGCAGATCGACGGCACGTGCCACCTCTGACAAGTGACGCATTACGATCGGTTTAATGGCTGGACCTGAATAACCGCCATAACCACGCAGCAGAGGCAGTCCTGTTTCGATATCGACCCCAGCAAAAGAACGCACGGAGTTACTGATCGAGAGCCCATCTGCTCCAGCTTCTTTTGCGGCTCTAGCAACTTCCACCATGTCAAAGACTGTCGGTGTAAGCTTGACCGACAAAGGTATTTTAGCCGCACTCTTAGCCGCCTTGACTTGATTATACGTGAGATCAGGACTCTTACCAATATGCATGCCTACTCCAGCCGCCGGCATGGGGCAGGATACGTTTAACTCGAATAAATCTACCAAGCCTGTGGCTTGAATCTCCTCAACCAATTGGGCCGTATCGTCCGGGTTCGGCATAGCCAAGATGCTTACCTGAATCACTGCTCCACCCTCTTTTGCAACCACCAGGTCTTCTTTAACCCAGGACTCTCTAGTTTTTGTAGTAAAAAGCTCCAGATTAATCATACCCATTGGTTTGCCACCGGCCCGCATAATATGAAAACGGCCGTTGCGCGGATGAGCAGCCCAGTCTTGGACTGGACCGATCGTCTTTGGAATAACCCC
>CAKMJS010000061.1 GCA_927405585.1 uncultured Desulfosporosinus sp. | reverse complement strand
TTCGTTTACGATCATGTTCATCAGGTTCTTATAATCAGCTTTTCGGATAAACTCAAAGGCCTTTGTTCGCAGCGTCTTCGTGACTCTTTCCAGCAATGCCGTACCCTGCTGAACGCCGAACGCCTTCTCTAGAACATTTTTTCGCATAGGCAACACCACCGTCAAGATAAACCTTCTGTGCAACACAGAGACCATAGAATTCGTCGATGGCCTGGTCGGAGAATTCCGGTTTAACACTTTCCTGACGCGTGAATTATGATAAACCTTTATTAGCTATGTTGATTGGGGCAATTGTAATTATACCACTTGAAATTATGGGATTATTTTTTAAACATTTAGGTTGGTTACCATCACTCATGGTGAAGCCTGTAGCATGATGTTTATGCCAGAAGGAAGTTGGACATTAGGACTTTTAGCACTCCCTTCCGTTGGTGCAATAGCTATACTTATACTGTATTATCTTACTAAAACCTATGGGCACTGACTATCTTCCTATAAAGGGAACGTTAGTTGGAATGTGTGCATAATTCTTTCGTGTTTACAGTTTTTGGTGCTCTTGCTAATAATAATCATATGCTACAAAGTGCCTTGGGTAATTATATTTTCGCATCAAGTTCTGGTTTTGGTGGATTTTTGGCGGGAATTTTAATGAAAAAATATCTGTTTAATGAAACAAGCCAAAAGATTAGGAGATATTCATTAGTTCGTTTACAAAGTAAAAAGAAGAAGAAAACATAGGATTCTTTCGTTTCCATATATTGACGTTGACCTTAACTATAAGTCTTGCTAAAATAAAGCTTGTCCAATAATACATGCCGACGTAGCTCAATTGGTAGAGCAACTGATTTGTAATCAGTAGGTTGCGGGTTCGAGTCCCATCGTTGGCTCCAATAGCTAAGTTAACACAATCAGAAATGGTTGTGTTTTTATTCATGAAAAAAACAAGGCTTCCCAAAGTTCTGCGAACTAAGGAAAGCCTCGACGAATTAATTCAGGACTAGAGTTGCATTTCTTCCTTTACTTGCTTGAAACAAGTAATTGCAAAGTCCAAATCTTCTTTACTATGGCCAGCCGAGACCTGGAGTCTGATTCTGGCCCTTCCCTGAGGTACGACAGGATAAGAAAAAGCGATGACATAAACTCCTTTTTCCAGCATCCGTCGTGCAAACTCTGAAGCTTTTTTAGCATCGTACAGCATAATAGGCACAATAGGATGAGTGCCTGGCAGCACATCTAAACCAGTCTTGGCAATTTGCTCCCTAAAATAGCGAGTGTTTTCATGGACTTTATCCCGATATACCGTAGAATCGCTTAACATATTGAGGGTTTTGATAGATGCTGCAGTAATGGAAGGTGCCAGAGTATTAGAAAAAAGATACGGCCTGCTTCTCTGGCGAAGAAGCTGGATTATTTCTTTGTTACCACTGGTATATCCTCCTGACGCACCTCCCAATGCCTTACCTAGGGTGCCAGTAATAATATCCACACGATCCATCACTCCGCAATACTCGTGAGAGCCTCGTCCCTTTTCTCCCATAAATCCGACAGCATGGCTATCATCTACCATAACCAGCGCATCAAATTCCTCTGCTAAATCACAAATACCGGATAAATTCGCAATATAGCCATCCATCGAGAAGACACCATCTGTAGCGATCAGTTTGATTCTTGCATTGCCCGCCTCGATTAGCTTAGCCCTTAGATCTTCCATGTCATTATTCTTGTATCTCAAACGCTTAGCTTTGGATAAACGAACTCCATCGATAATGCTAGCATGGTTAAGTTCGTCGCTGATAACAGCATCGTCTGGTCCTAATATAGTTTCAAATAAGCCACCGTTGGCATCAAAACAAGAGGAATATAAAATGGTGTCCTCCATCCCCAAAAATTCGCTAACCGATCTCTCTAATTCTTTATGCACTTCTTGTGTACCGCAGATAAAACGAACGGACGAAAGACCGAAACCCCACTTATCTAACCCCTCTTTTGCCGCAGCAATTAAGTCCGGATTGTTAGATAATCCCAAATAATTATTAGCACACATATTAAGTACCTGTTTTTTGTCTTGAGTATCGATTCGGCTACTTTGTGGTGAGGTAATGATCCTTTCTTCCTTGTGAGTACCTGCTTCTTGAATGCTTTCAAGTTCTTGCTTTATATACTTAAGCGCTGTTTTCATAATTTTCCTCCTGCAACTAGATTTTAGACCAATCCAAAACAACCTTGCCCGACATCCCAGAATTCATGGCTTCAAATCCTTTTTCATAATCTCGAAAATCAAATCTATGGGTGATAATACCGGAAATATCTAAACCACTTTGCAACATCGTCGTCATTTTATACCAGGTCTCAAACATTTCACGACCGTAAATTCCTTTAATAGTTAAACAGCCAAAAACAACCTTATCCCAATCAATCATCGTGTTTGGTTGTTGAATTCCAAGCATGGCGATCTTTCCACCATGATACATACTATTTACCATTTCCGAGAAGGCCTGGGGATTTCCTGACATTTCTAACCCAACGTCAAACCCTTCCTTCATCCCCAATTCCTGCATAACTTCTGATACTCTGACGTTCTTCGTATTGACAACCCTAGTAGCCCCCATTTTTTGGGCTAATTGTAACCGGTATTCATTAATATCCGTCACGACAACGTGGCGAGCGCCAACATGCTTACAAATCGCTGCCGCCATGATGCCAATGGGACCAGCACCCGTGATCAAAACATCTTCCCCTATTAAGTCAAAGGATAGGGCTGTATGCACCGCATTTCCTAGTGGGTCAAAACACGAGAGTATATCATCCTCAATATCTGGACTACACCGCCAAACATTTGTGGCAGGTATTGCTAAGTATTCCGCGAAGGCACCATCTCGGTTAACTCCCACACCTTTTGTGTCTTTACACAAATGCCTTTTACCCGCCAGGCAATTACGGCAGGCTCCGCAAACCAAATGACCTTCACCAGATACCCTCTCCCCAATCGTTAAGCCCAGGACATTATCCCCAACAGCTGCAATTTCCCCAACAAATTCATGTCCGATCGTTATGGGTACGGGAATCGTCTTTTGAGACCAGGAATCCCAATTATATATGTGAACATCAGTACCGCAAATGGACGTTTTCTTTATTTTCACTAACACATCGTTACGTCCAATCTCTGGAACAGGGACCTTCTCCAACCATAATCCTTTTTCGGCTTTGCTCTTAACCAAGGCAAACATTTCTTTATTATTCACTCTCTTCGTCGCTCCCTTTCATTTACCATAGGCATAACTTGTTCATCACTTAGCTTTCAGTGTGCCTCTTTACTAATCTATTATGTCATCTTTTAGCTCAATAAGAAAATGCATCTCAAAAATGTTTGAAAATCTTTATTTATAGGTCGTTTTTTTCACCTATGAGAACAGCTGTATTGACAACACAAATAAAGATCCCAGCCAAAGGTATTGGCTGGGATCTTTATTTATACTTTCTCACTTCACTTCATAGCTTTCAAGGTTTCTTCACGGATAAGTCCAAGTAACCGTGTCTTTAAGCTTAAGAATTCAGAGCTGTTCTTTATACTATACTCGCGGGGTCTGGGCAAATTCACAGCGATGTTCTCTTTTAATCGTCCCGGTCTAGCCGTCATGACATAAACAGAATCTGCCAAAAAGATGGACTCCTCAACATCATGCGTGATAAAAAGAATCGTCTTTTTTGACTCATCCCACGCCTTGAGCAGAATTTCTTGCATAATGCTCCGAGTTTGGGCATCTAAGGCTCCAAACGGTTCGTCCATTAAGAGTATCTCCGGGTCATTGGCAAGCGCACGGGCAATCGCCACCCGCTGTTTCATTCCCCCCGATAATTGGATCGGATAGTGTTTCTCAAAACCGTTTAAACCAATAAGGTCAAGATAATGTCGGGCCACTTCTTTGCATTTTTTTTGAGTGGTGCCCTTTAGCTTTAGGCCAAATGTAATATTATCTTCCACGTTTAACCAAGGATAAAGAGTATACGACTGAAAAACCATACCTCGATCAGGACCTGGTCCTTTCACCTTATGCCCGCTAATATACACCGCTCCCGAGCTCGGCTCTTCAAGTCCTGCCACAATCCTTAATATGGTGGATTTCCCACACCCTGAAGGTCCAAGGATCGTGATAAACTCGCCTTCTTTAACCTTAAACGACGTTCGATCGAGCGCGACCATTTCTCCACCCTTCGAATTATATACTTTGCCCACTTGGTCAATCACAAGTTTATGATCCATTTACGCCCCCTCCTTTCTCATCCAAGAGAACGAAGCGCGATAAATGACCTTGAACAGAATATCTGTAATCAGACCCATCAAGCCAATAATTATGATTCCCACAAAAATCTTATCCGGCCTCAAGAATCTAGACGATTGCATGATCATATACCCTAAACCGCTCGACGCGCCGACGATTTCTGCTACAACCAAATACGTCCAAGCCCAACCAAATGTGATTCTCAAAGTATCTACAATGCCCGGAAGTGAGGCGGGAAGAATCACTTTGTTAAAAATTTGCACCTTACTTGCTCCCAAAGTATACGATACTTCGACTAATTCATTTTGAACATTCTTGGTCACATCCATAACCATTAAGGTTAACTGAAAGAACGTCCCAAAGAAAATGACAGCCATTTTTTCCCCTTCACCGAGACCAATCCACAATATAAACAACGGAATAAATGCCGTAGCAGGCATATAGCGAATGAAACCAAGTATGGGCTCAAAGAATCCTTCCATAATTCGAAGTGTCCCCATAAGAGTACCTAACGGCACACCGATTAGAGCAGCAAGCAAAAAGCCTAAACTCACCCTTGTAAAACTAATCCTAATATCCTGTAAGATATCCCCTTGAGCAAAGAGCTTGATAGCCGTGTCAATGACCTTTCCGGGACTCGGAAGAAATAGCGGATTCACCATTCCAGTATAACTAAGAATTGACCACACCAAGATAAATAATAGGAAGGCCAAGATGCCCGCGGAAGTATATAAACCTTTAGAAATTTCCTTTTTCGGAGCAAATATATTTTTCCACATCGCTACTCCCCCTTTCCATGTGTTTAAAGCACCCGGATACCAAGACATTGCTTAATATGACGTTATAAGTTAAAGAAGGAGGCCCTTGCGGGCACTCCTTATTTCATTCCTACAATCCTTCGACAAACTTGGAATTGATAATACTTTCTGGAGTAATGGCTTTATCAATAAGTTTTTGCTCTACGTAGAAGTCAATGTCATTCTGGGTTGCTTGATAGATAGACCCTTTGTTTGCACTTGTTCCAAATAAATTCTTATTCTCATCTTTACCAAGGAACTTAAGATCTGGAACTGTAGCTGTGAACTCTTTTAAGTCAATCTTTAAGCCAGTAGCCATAATTTGATCTGATTCGTCCTTGTTAGTCTTCCAATAGTCCATTGCTTCTGCCATGGCAGCAACAAATGCTTTGACATCATTCGGACGTTTTTCAATCACTTCTGTTCTAAAGCTGACGCTATCTAAGATAATCCCTGGAAGATCCTTCGTGGAAATTAACACTTTGCCATTAGCCTTGGCTCCTTTGGAAAGCCATGGTTCCCAGGTGACCGCTGCATCGACCTTCCCAGCAACAAAAGCAGCTCCAGCATCCCCAGCTGACATGGGAATTACTTCAACATCTTTATCCGTTAAACCAGCTTTCTTTAAGACCGTGAGTATCAACAAATGACTTGTGGAACCAACTTCAAAGGCAACCTTCTTACCTTTTAATTCAGCAGCGGATTTGATTTCATTCTTGACCAGGACCCCGTCTCCACCGAAGGAGTCATCTAAGAGCCATACGACTTGAACCGGAACTCCCGACGCTGCTAAAGTAACTTGAACATCTTGAGCTGTCGCCATACCATCGATCTTACCACCAGCTAAAGCCGCCTTCCGCTCTGCTAACCCTTCAACGATTGTTAACTCAACCTCAACTCCGTGTTTTTTGAAGAACCCTTTCTCCTTGGCAAGGAATAATGGCCCGTACCCGGTCCAGGTTGGTAAGGTCACTTTTAAGGGAGTTGCCTGAACTGTTGGTTGCTCTTTAGGTTGCTCTTTAGGGGCAGTCGTAGCACCACATCCTGTTAAACTTAGAATCAGAACCAGTGACAATAGCAGGGCTGCAATTTTTTTCATGGTCTTTTCTCCTTTCATTTTGGGACATCGTAGATTTCTAATAATGTACAAACTGAGTCATTACTCCTGAGTCACTATTTCTTTTAAGGAGTTAACAAAGGCAAGTACTTCCTCGTACTTCCCTACGGATACGCGAATGTAGGTATCCAACCCGTAACCCTTCAAAGTTCTGACGATCACTCCATGCTCGACTAACTTTTCGAATATCACATTACTATCAACTTTGGTATCGAAGCAAACGAAATTGGCGTTGCTTTTCAGATAGGGTAAACCCAGCGATTCGAAGGCATCATACATCATTTTTTTACCTTGATGATTGAGCGCCATAGCTTTTTGGCGATGTTCAATATCTTCTAAACTCGCTAATGCTCCCGCTTGGACAACAGCATTAACGTTAAACGGTGGGCGGACATGATTTATTGCATCGATCACTTCTAACGTCCCAATACCGTATCCAAGTCGGGCTCCGGCTAAAGAATGAGCCTTAGAAAAAGTCCGGACGACGAGGAGAAATTTGTGCTCATTTAAATAACGAACCCCGGTTTCAAACTCGGATGAAACAGCGTACTCATAGTATGCCTCATCGATTACCACTAGAATACGATCCGGTACTTGATTTAGAAAGTCTTGAAGGTCAGTCTTGGAAAGTATTTTACCCGTTGGATTGTTCGGATTACACAAAAAGATTGCCTTAGTCTTCGAGGTTATTTTTCTGAGGAGATCATCTAAATTAACTGAGAGGTCATCGTTCATTTCTGAAAAGACCGGTTTCGCGCCCATTAGATTCGTCACAGCTAGGTATTGAATGAAGCTCAGCTTTGGTATGATTACCTCATCTTCAGGCTCCAAAAAAGTTTGGCCAATAAGGATAATCATCTCGTCGGCGCCATTGGAAAGAATAACCTGTTCTGAGCAAACTCCCTCAATCTCAGCGATTTTTTGCATAATCGACTCCCCTGCAGAGCTGGGATAGAGATTCAGAGTGGTCAGCGACTCGGTCATCGCTTGGATTACTTTAGGTGATGGACCTAAGGGGCTTTCATTAAAGGATAACTTGTAAACCTGGTCCTTCCCAAGTACCGCTTTTATCTCTTCGACTGGTAAATCTGCTAGCCCGCACTTATACGGGGTTAATTTAGGATAAACCTTGCGGACGATGTTGTTTACGTTCATATAATTCGCTCCTTCTCCCCGCAAAGCATTACTGCTTAGCCTCTGTAAATGTGCGCCCTAATTGATCGGCACGATGAATTCCATCGATCACCATTTGAGCAGTCACTGCAAAGGGCATATTAACCATATCCTCAATCTCAACCGTAACACTGCCAAGTGTTTGCCATTTCTCATCCGTAATCAGAGCAGGATCAAGTCCCATCTCACTTAATGTACTGGGTAAATTGACTTGTTTATAGTAAGAAACTAGTTCGAGGATTTCTTCATCAGGACGTCCTTCGAGTGCCAATTGGGTCAATATTCCGAACGCAACAATTTCTCCGTGGTATACCTCATGAACTTCTGGGAAAATCGTGAGTCCTGAATAGACGGCATGAGCCGCGGCAGTCCGGCAATCATCCCCACCATAGTTACTGATACTACCGCTAACTACGATAATGGCATCAATAACGTCTTCGAGCTCCCTTGAAGCGACCCTCTTGTGAACCGACTCCGCAGCACTTTTCCCTTCCTTTAAAAGCAATTCATAAACAAATCGGGCTAATGCAACGGCACCACAGTTAAAAGCATTAGATTCTGCTTTTTGGTTTGCAGCCTTGGATTCAAACCATTTTGCTATCGTATCGCCGATACCAGACGTCAAATACCGAACAGGGGCTTCGAGAATAATTTGAGTGTCGACCAAAATTAGATCTGGGCTTTTAGACTTACGACTGATCTCTATATACTCTCCCTTATCATTGTAAAGAATGGAGATACAAGACGAGGCAGCACAGGTTGAGGCAATTGTGGGAATTGCAATTACAGGGAGGTTCAACAGGAATCCCAACGCTTTAACGGTATCAATTGCTTTTCCACCACCCGCGACTAAAAAAACATCGGGACGAAACTCTTCGACAAGATGTTCTAGGTTGTGGATATTATTCACGCTACATTCTCCCCCATACCAAATGGGAGGATGCAGCTCAATACCGCACTCTAAAAGGGATTTAGTTATCGGATCTGATACAAGGCTTAGTGATGTCATTCCACCAAAAAGGCAGGCCCTTTTGCCAAAAGCACCAACATATTCTCCAATTTGACCGATCAATCCGACCCCTCGAATATATTTGCCATGTCCTGAAACTAATTTCATGGTACACACCCCTAACTGACGAGATTATTTATACCTTTTATGTGTAAATTTATACAACCTGTTAATTTTACGAATATTCTTGTGACATGTCAACCATTTATTTTGCGATTTATGAATTGATCAATCTTCATGAAGTCGGGGAAATGGTTTTTAAGCAGTCCACAGTAATCATACGACATTAATCATCAGTCGACAGTATCTCAATAAATTCCAGACTGAGCCAGCAGCCAGTCTAATAACTCTTCTGAATCCATAGCGTTTGATCATCTCAGTCTTATGGTTCACCACCAGATTTACATAAAGATTTGTTATAAGCAACTCGTAATAGTACTCTCTCAGTGATAACTTAGAGGGCCTGATCATCACCTGACCAAAGGACCAGCTTTTATAGTCTTCGCGAGGATAAAGCAGCCTGTCCTTGTACTTTTCGTAGAGGGGCAGATTCGGAAACGGTGTGAGCGGGTTAATTGATGAAATCTGAGGCTTAAGCAGACTTACAGTTTTCCTTAATTTCCTGAAATCCTCTTTCGACCAGTCGGGATGAGCTATGAAGGAAGCCCAGACCTCAATTCCTACATGTTCAAGAATTCTAGCTACCTTCAAATTATCGTGGGTGTCAGACTTCTTCCGATAGTCCGCTAATTCAGTGTCATTAAAGCTCTCATACCCAATAATGACAGCTTTTAGCCCAAGGTCCTGGAACTCCTTAACGAGTGGCTCGTAACTGAGGATGCCCTTCACAGAAGCATAGACAATAAAGTTCTTTCGCAGCTTGAGTTCCCTCACCAAGCAGAAGAAGGTCCGAAGCTTTTGCTCGCTGGCGAAAAAGTCGTTGTCAACAAGCATGATGGTGGGCTCCTGTATGGATGCTAGATCCTTTTTGATCAGCTCGCGGTCGATCAGCTTTTCTTCAGAACCCTCGATTCTCCATCTAAGGCAGAACTCGCAGCCCTTTGCACAGCCTGTGCCAAACTCCATTATTGCCGCAGGCTTATAGCCGAAGTACGAGTACTTCGGCCTGTATCGCGAGGTCGATTCCCTATTTGGAAGCAGGTACTGGTTCCTACCCTTCACCCCGTTCGAAGCAAATCCCTTGAAACTTGTCCTTATTCCAGGAATTAAGGCGATCTTTTCCTCTGCCTCTGGCTTGTCGACGTTCGCCAACTCCAAACTCGCAAAAAGCTGTTTGAGGTTGGATTCGTCGACAAACTCGGCGATGTAATCTACCGACGGATCGGCAAAGGACCTCGGACTGAGGAAGGCCTGAGTGCCGCCGACCATGGTCGTTATTTCGGGATTAAACCCCTTGGCTTCCCGACATAAGCTGAGCACCTCAAAGACATCAATGCAAAGGCTGGTTATCCCCACCACCTCGGGCAGGACCTTGGCCAGCCTGCCAGTGAGACTGCCTTTTTCGACCATCATATCAAAAATCTCAACCTCATGATGTTCTTCAAATTGCCCGTAGATCATCTCCAGACCGAGAGGTTCAGCGAACATGAAGTCACTGACCGTAATGGCTTGTTTGATCCTTGGAGGTCTGACTAGTAATATCTTCATCTTAATCTCCATTTCGCCGCTACCGCTGGCGACACAAATAGTAATGAAAATCTCCTAAAAGATGTTGGGTATTACCCCCTGTTTAATCTGATGCCGGTAGTAAAGGTTAACGCCCACATAGAAGAGATATTTTCCCGGTGCTTTAAAAAATTCTTTCCGAAATATATTTCGTTTGGCGATGGACTTAAGGGTGAACAGGGATTCGTACAGCTGCCAGTAAGCCTTCGTCAACTCGTCAGGGGTCATGGTGGGGATGGTATACACGGCCTCCGTGCCGTCAAACGAATAGATGTCGGTCTTGACCAGCCTTCCCTGCGCCTCGATGTCCTTGAAAAATCGGGTCCCTGGAATCGGGGTGAGAATGTAGAATCTAGGCACAGAAATTTTGTTATCCTCAATGAAATCCTTCGTTGCTTTGATGGACTCCAGTGTGTCTGCTTCTCCCCCTACCACCATTTCCGTGGACACATCGATCCCGTGGTCCTGGATGTTCCTGATCAGAGATGGATAGTCGTCAGGGTTTGCCCAGGCTTTATTCATGCCCTTCAGGCTCTCCCTTTGTAGACTTTCTAATCCGAAGCTCAAGGTTGTGCACCCGCTGTCTCTGAGCAGCTCTAAGAGTATATGCTCCCTGCCGATCCGGATGTCGCATTGACTCATCCACTCCATGCCTAGCGCTTTGATCTCCTCTACCAGCTGGCGTAGATACACTTTGTCCGAAAAAATGTTGTCGTCCAGCAGCAGAAACTTCTTGTATCCCAAAGCCTTGATCTGCTTAATGTCCCGCACAACTTCCTCAATGGGTTTCTTGATATAACACCCTTCATAAAGGCAAGCCACGGAGCAAAAGCTACAGCTATGAGGGCATCCCCTTCCCGCCTGGACCGGTAGGAAATCTCCGAGCTTCTTATTCGTGATCAAATCGAATCTTGGGGGAGGTGTGGAGAACCACCCTTGATTAAGTCTATTCTCATACACTGGCTTCAGGGTGCCGAACTCATAATCCCGCAGAAGCTCTTCCCATACCAGCTCTGCATCTCCGATCAACAAAGCATCGCAGTACTTTTGGGCTTCCTCCGCCATGATACTGGCCATATATCCCCCCAGGATCACCGTCTTGCCCCGCTTCCTAAACTCCATCGCGATATCAATGGACCGGATCACACCATGTCCCATGGAACTAATCCCTATCAGCTCCGCATCCGTTTCAAACGGTATCTCTTCAAGGATTTCAAAGATTATCTCGACTTCGTAGTCTTTAGGGGTCAGTGCCGCGAGCAGCGGTAAGGCCAGCCCAGCAAAATAGAGTTTTTTCTTTTTGAGGGGCAGTCTGTTCTGATCATAGGGACTCGGTTGGAGCAATAAGATTTTCTTCATTAGTTACCCCATAATGCTTTCTTTATTCACTAGTAACCCATAATACTTTCTTCATTCACTAGTAACCCCGCATTACTTTCTGCATGTACTGCCACGAGACGGCCGAGCTGCCCAGTAGCATCTTCAGATTAGCGACGACTCCATATTTTAGAACCAAGTCCAAGATGTGCTTCGGTCTCACGATAATCTTATAGTAAGCCTTGACGATCTCCCAATAGAAAGCCCTGATCCCCATCTGCTCAGGCTTCAAGACAACATGAGCCATATCCCACATTTCATAGCGTCCTCTGGGATACAGTAGCTGAGCCGAGTATTGCTCGAAGATCTCGGTTCCCGGAAGTGGTGTGAGAGGCTGCAGGTTTACGAAGCGAACCTCCAGCTTTCGTAGCCAAGCTATCAGCTCTTTAAAGTCCTCCCGCGCGAAATCCGTGGGAATAATCAGAGTGGCATAGAGCTCGATATCCAGTGTTTTCAGCACGTTGATCGCCTTTTCGTTCATGTCCTTGTCCGTTTTTTTATTGTATAACTCCAGGTCCCTAGCCCTTATGGATTCAATGCCGACGATCACCGCCTGA
>CAKMJS010000060.1 GCA_927405585.1 uncultured Desulfosporosinus sp. | reverse complement strand
CCAGATACGGAGGCTATCGTACAAAAGCAGATATGTTTTCCAGTTTTTTTCATATTGGTTACCAAGCATTCAGATCTGTTTTGTGTACACTCCAGTCGCCCACTAGATTGTTGAAGGTTAAGTCGTTGTCTCTGATATGAGCATTTTTATTGAAGAAAAATTCAATTTTCTCAAAAGTTTTCTTGTTGTCATTTATAAGCGCTTCAGCTCTCGGCTGATGGTCGAGGGCGACCTGTCAATCAGGCGAGCAATGCCGCGCAGGCTGAAGCCTTGAATAATGTTGCAATTGCCGTCCTAGGTCTGTTCGGACTCATAGGTGTTATCTGTATTTCATTGCTGACATTTGCTTTGATCACAACGAAGGCTGACCATAGTAGTGATGATACGATCCGGCAGAGACTGGACTCACTGGTTAACTACACTGAACAGAAAATAAATAATACTACTGAAAGACAAGACAGGATAAATAACGAAGTGGAAGCACACGCAAGAATCTTAGATGCTCGGCTCAAATTACTACAGGGACGTACCCAATGACTTATTTCTATTGGTTTATCTTGAAGGCTTCGGTAGACAATCTAGACAGCAGCACAAAGCCTTCTATTAGCTCGTTCTCGCCACTTAGAGAGCACTGGCAATACTTAGAAAGGTCTGGACGCTGGTCAGTGCAGATAGAATCTGAAGTCACTCCCAGCGAAGCCGTAGGTTTATATAGAGACTTAACTGCCGTTTCCCGTAGTTGGGTAAATGGTGCGGTACTCGTTAAAGGTGAGGCAGTCGGCGGACCTTGGAGCGAAGAGGCGTTTCCTGCATTTGTAGACGGATATGCACTCACATATGCTCAAGCGCCCCTTACCCCGCTGTGATAATTAAACACGGTAGCGAATCAGATAGACTATGAACAAAGCGCACCAAAGCAAAACATCCGCCACAGCTAAAGCAATCGCCTGACTAAGCCATGGCTGAGCAGTTACGCGAGCATACGTAGTTACCGTAGCGAGCATAATCAATAAGACGGGACCACATATTATCGCCAGCCATTGCCAGAAGCTGGATAGGCACTCCCATCTAAATTTCAAATCCGTGAGGAGCGGTAAGCGAGTATTTGTGAATTCTTTTTTCGTTATTTCATAGGCGAGGCTTCGCTCTTCAGCTTCCTTTGCAGCGAGTTGAAGATACGCTTGTTGTTTGGCCAGCTTTTCTTGTAAAAGGTTTACGGCAGCGGTTTGTTCGCGAAGGGAGTCTTGAATGCTCTTGGGAGATGATCCGTAAGCATTTATCAAATCTCTCAGCTCCCGGAATTTGTCAGCATAACCTGAGTGAGCCAAGGCGGACCATGCATAACCAGGTCCCGCGATTTGCAATTCCACTTGTCGCGTGTCTACTTGTTGGACGTGGGTGCTAACCTTGTTTTTCCGTGTCGCGAGCACGCCAGCGGCAGCCCCCAATGGCCCAAAAACTAGGCCGCCGACAATGCCGCCTCCTAACCCGCTCTTGCTGGTGCTGCTAACATTGCTCACATGTTGCAGACTGCCATGCATTGTCATTTCAGCTTTTGCCTTCTGAATACTCCCTTGATAACCGGGGATACTCAGCCAAAACTCAAAAACTTCTATGTTAGGCGCTGAAGCAAGCTTCTTTCCTCTACCGGATTTAAGCTCATCTAAGCGATTGGCCGCATACTTCAGCTCTTCACGTAGCGCCGCCACTGTGCTGGTGATTTCACGATGTTTTGAATTGGCTTCCTTGAGGTTGATCTTCTTCGAACGCATATCTGTGCGAAGCAGCATTGCAGAGTCTTGCCGAAGCTCAATTTCTTGGCTGTCCATCAATCAATTCCTTGTGTCTTGACTAACGCAATCCCTTCGATGCAGTAATTTTCTTCAGCTCGTCATAAATCCCGCTAAGGACAAGCCAGAACCCAGCCATCACCGCCCCAGCTATAAATCCACCGATTGCCCCCCATTCGCCATAGATTCCGTAACCCGCAAATGCAACGGCAACAATGGCAAAGTAACAAAGGTAATCGTTAAGTCTAATGATGCCGTCCTTCATCCCTGTTTTTCCTTCATCTGGTGACTGAGTAGCAGGTGATCTATTCAGCCAATGTCACGATTAGTGTGTTCACGATTAGATCACATCAGCACACGATACGGGAATGCCTTCTCCCTCCCTCCGCCATCGCTTCGGCCATCGAATTCGTGAGCTTCGTCTTGCTACCGGCATGACTCAAGAAGCCTTCGCGGACAAGTGCGGGTTCGCCAGAACCTACATGAGCCGTATTGAGACTGGTGGAGCCAACCCTAGCTTAGACGCAATCCAAACTTTGGCAGACGCATTGAAGGTTGACCTGTCGGTCTTGTTTACTGATATCTAAATCCCCGTCCCCCTGTCAACCTTGTTGACTATACGCCTATCGTTATCCAATACCTTCTCAGTTTTTTTGTCTCTTCTTTATAAATCTCCGACTCAAATACTCCTCCGTTATTTTCGATAATTCTTTGGGAGGCAATGTTGTCATCATCACACATAATTAGAACTTTATCTAAATTAATCCTGGCAGCCTTTTCAAGTGCAAGCTTTAGTATAGTCATGCCATAACCCCTTCTCCTTGAGAGGGGAGAAATATCATAGCCTATATGACCCGCAAATTTCCTTACGAATTCGTGGTCTAATGACGTGCGTAGTCTTACTACTCCTAAAATTTCGTCGTGACTACTTGTTAACCAGAAGGTGTAACTAGGTACCCACCCATCACACCCCTTAACATTGTCCTTCAGTTTTTGAATATAACCCGTAAAATCGTTGATAGCCTCTTTATACATATCGAAATACTCGTTTTCACCAGATGCCCGATACTCCTCAACCATCTTCCCGAACGCTTCTTGATATCGTGCTTGCGGCTCAACAAGAAAGACTTCTTTCATGGACAAGTTCCTCCATATCTCCTTCAATTCACGAACTTTACTATTGCCTCAATCACTTCTTCCGCCACATGACCAGGTATCTGATACTCTTCCGGTTTGCTGGGTCTTCTTGAACCGTCAAACCTTTTGCATGAGCCATAAGTTTCTGACCATGCACGAGCGTCCTTTTGTCATAACGCAACACGCCAATCCCACGTGATGCTAAGCCCAGCGCTAAATCCTTAAATGGCTTGTTCGGGCCGATCGTTTCATCCCGGTCGTTTGGACCCGAGCCATGTACGACTTTTATTATCTCAATATTATTAGCCTTAGAAAAATTTTAAGAGTAACATGTGCTTTTCTACACTTACTCTTAATAATACAATATTATTGAAGACCTGAGAAGGGTGTAGTAAATATTGCAGCTACCATCTTGACATTAATATTTAAAAGTGTATTATTGTATTAAGTGGTTAATACAGTAATACAAGGGGTGATGCAAATGCCGTGGGAATTAAAATCTGACAGACCTATTTACACCCAGCTGATAGAATATATCGAGCTGATGATAGTTTCGGGCGTTTATCCCCTAGGGTCTAAACTGCCTTCGGTGCGGGATATGGCTCAAGAGGCCGCAGTAAATCCCAATACAATGCAGAGGGCCCTGGCGAAATTGGAGGAAGATGGCCTCATTATTACACACCGCACCAGCGGTCGATCGATTACGGAGGATGAAAGTATGGTTGCAAAGGCAAAAACCAAATTAGCTCAACAGCAAATCTCGGAATTCCTGGAAAAAATGCAATTGATGGGCTTTGACCAACAAGAGATCTTAACCATTATTGATAACATGGTAAAGGGGATGAAGAAATGAGTACTATCCTAGAATGCAACGGCCTGACTAAAAAATTTGGTAGCAAAGTCGCCGTAGACGCTGTTAATCTTAAAATAGAGCGCGGCCAAATCGTTGGGCTTCTAGGACCTAACGCCAGCGGAAAAAGCACCCTCCTCAAGCTTGCGAACGAACTCTTAACCCCTACCAGTGGTACTATTTTCATTGGTGGTAAGAAACCCGGTATTGAAACCAAGAAGATCGTATCCTACCTTCCGGAAAAGACCTATCTGAATGATTGGATGCGCGTCCACCAGATTATTGAGCTCTTCTCCGATTTCTATGAGGATTTCAAACCGGAAAAGGCTTATGAGATGTTGAAAAACCTCAAAATTAACGCGAATGATAGACTGAAAACCATGTCCAAAGGAACGAAGGAAAAGGTGCAGTTGATTCTAGTCATGAGCCGCGAAGCAGAACTTTATCTTCTAGATGAACCGATCGGCGGAGTGGACCCGGCAGCAAGGGATTATATTCTTGACACGATTCTTCGCAATTACAATGAAAATGCTACGGTGATTATCTCGACCCACCTCATTTCTGATATTGAGAATATCTTGGACTATGTGGTTTTTATCAATCAAGGTCAAGTGGTTATGACCTCGTCTGTCGATGATATCCGGGATGAAAAGGGTAAATCCGTCGATGGCTTATTCAGGGAGGTGTTCAAATGCTAAGCAAGCTTTTAAAGTACGAACTCAAAGCCACTGGGAGAATTTTTCTACTACTATTCCTCGCTTTGTTGGTGTTCGCAGGGATTAATAGATTCACTTTAGGTCCAGAGAAATTTGATACTCCCGCAATGATTAGCATGATCATCTATATCATTATTATGGTGGGAATGTTCGTCATGACTTTTATTATGATGATTCAACGCTTTAAGAATAATCTACTGTCCGATGAGGGCTATTTGATGCATACACTGCCCGTAAAGCCTTGGAAGCACATTCTCAGTAAGTTATTCGTGTCTATGCTGTGGATCATAGTTAGTGGCTTCGTCGCCTTTATTTCGATTCTGATAATCGCTCTTAAAAATGGAGAGCTCACTAGAATCACAGTAGAATTAGCAGCTTTTTATCACAAAGCCTATGAACTCTTAGGTGCTTCGATCTACCTTTTGTCGTTTGAGATTATTTTAGGGATCCTGGTAAGCTTAGCTTCCGGCATTTTGATCATTTATGCCTCGATTGCTATCGGACACTTGGTCAACCAGCGTAAAATGTTGGCCTCCTTTGGAGCCTTCATTGTCCTTAGTACGCTTTCCCAAATCCTTTTCTCACTCCTTGGAATGATCCCTGGAGACATCTTTTTCACAAATAATATCCATATCTCTTCTGTCAATGAGTTAATTGGCCTACAGTCGGTAATTCAACTGATGATTGCCTATGGGATTATTTTTACCGGACTTCTATGTGCAGCTTACTTCGCTGTAACCAATTATATTTTAAGCAAACGGCTGAATTTGGAATAGAGATTTACTCTCATCTTGCTTCTTTAGTAACTAAGGGCAGTCGAGACCAATCATATTGGTTCAACTGCCCTTTTCTCAAGACATTATTTCATTATAAACATAGAGATAACTGTTACGTTAAGCAGCTAATCTTCGGGGAGAGATTGGCTGCTTTATTTTTACATAAAACACACTTAATACACACTGAATATAATGTAGAAGCCGATGTCTTAGATTGGATGATGTTTTTATATAATTTGTGTTATAATTATACATAACTGTGTTTATTGACGAGATATGGCTTGCTTAAAGGATTCAGTAGTAATATGCTAATGTGGCTTGGACAAAACATTTGTCAAATTACGACGAAATCTACGAGTTAGATGGAGGGGTACTGTGGAAATCAATTGGAATCGGAAATATAATACCATCGCGATGTACAGCTTCATTGTCATTGCTTCCAGCATCCTGTTCTTTCTGATTATGTCGGGATTAGACAAGTTCAACCAAGTAGTGGGTGGTTATTTTTCCGCACTCTACCCTTTTATCTACGGGTTCGTCATCGCCTACCTTGTGAACTTCCTTTTAAACTTCTTTAAAAAGCATTTGGCGAAGATTTCATTGCTTAAAAAAATGAAAGAATCTCGATTCCATATCCTGTCTCTTCTCCTAGCTTATCTGTTTTCCAGTTTTCTTGTGTATCTCTTTATCGCCTTCATTTTCCCGCAGCTTTTCGAAAGCATCTCTGGGCTTATCCGGAACACCCCGGACTATGTCCGCTCCTCGACGGAATACATCAAAGATCTATATAATGATATTCATCTTCCACCTGAAATCGTTGGTTTCATCAATCATCGCTTAGACGAGCTGGCGGTCTTTAGCAGTGACATTGCGCGGGACCTAGTCCCCATTGCGATTTCGTTCCTTGGAAGCACCGCCCTCTCTGTTTGGAACTTATTTCTTGGCATCATCATTTCGATCTACATGCTTGCCGAAAAAGAGCGGTTCATTAGTCTGGCAAAGAAAATCAACTATGGTGTCTTCGACGTAAAGATTGCCGACGAAATCCTCGTTATTTTAAGACGCACGCAAACAATCTTCAGTAATTTCCTTGGTGGAAAGATCCTTGACTCCTTGATTATTGGAGTTTTAACCTTCATTATTCTCTCCATCGTAGATATGCCCTACACGCTACTGGTTTCTTTCATCATCGGCGTAACTAACATCATCCCTTTCTTCGGTCCCTTCATTGGAGCTGTACCTGCGATTATCATCATCTTCTTCGAATCCCCAACCATGGCTTTCTGGTTCCTGATCATCATCTTTCTCATTCAGCAGCTGGACGGGAATGTCATCGGACCGAAAATTCTTGGAGATTCCCTAGGTATCTCAGCTTTCTGGATTCTCTTTGCCATCCTTCTAGGTGGTAAGTTCTTCGGATTTATCGGCCTGATCATCGGTGTCCCGCTCTTTGTGCTTATCTACTCCATCATCAAAGAGATTGTAGAGGTGCGCTTGAAAGCCAAGGGACTCCCTGTGGACACGAACGATTATATGGACAAGTAGGAGACTTTAAGCCCGATCACGTTTGTGATCGGGCTTTGTTGACGGGGGGATGGATGATAGTACTATTATTTTAGTGCGCCCATTTCGGCCATCCCTGTGAACCGGTAGGTTCATGGAAGTTTACACAGAAAAGGGACTGCCTCTTCATAGAAATTTAATTTCTATTTTGAGACAGCCCCTTTTGACACCTTTTTTCCAATCGAGTACACTATTAATTTGAAATCATTTAAGGGACAAATTTCGTTACCCTATTCAGCAGCGCATCAGTGACATACATTTCTCCGTTGTTACCGAATGCTATTCCCCAAGGTGAGAAGAAGTTGCCCTCTGTGCCGCTGAAGCTACCGATTTTCTCAAGGAAAGCACCATTGTTAGTAAACTTTTGAATCCTGTTATTAGAGGAGTCGGCAACCCACACATTGTTCTCATTATCTACGGTGATACCTATGGGCAGGAATAGGTCGCCGTCAGCCTCTCCCCAGTTTTCCAGCGGATCTTCCATGGGTACGCCGCCGTTAGTGCCCCATTTGGCAATGAAGTTACCATATTTGTCAAACTTCTGAACCCTATTGTTAGTCCTATCTGCCACGTATATATTGTTTAGAGAGTCAGCCGCGATATAACTTGGCCCCCTGAACTGGCCGTTACCCATGCCTTCACTGCCAAAGCTGCTCACGTAATAGCCGAAAGCATTATACTTAACTATCCTGTTATGACCCGTATCGGATACGTAGATGTTGCCATCACTGGTAGTACAGACACCCATGGGCAGGAGAAGGTTATAATAACCGAAGTTCATAAGCCAAGTTCCGCCGGGCGTGAACACCTGAATTCGGTTATTTCCTGTATCTGCAATGTAGATATCGTCATACTTCTTGTCATACCAGACCTGCTTGGGAGTAATGAACTGCCAGTAGTAGGACCCGTAAGCCTCAGGTCCACCTCCGCCACTGTTACCGCCCCATTTAGCAAGAAGGTTGCCGTTGCTGTCAAATTTCTGGATCCTGTGGTTGAAGGTATCAGAAATATAAACATTACCAGCACTGTCAACCGCAGAGCTGACACTCTCGGAAAAGACTTTATTGGCCTTCCGGTCGGCCCCGATATGCTGTTCAACAGAGGCGTAAGTTGAATAGCCGCGGTATTTGATTAACTGGCTGTTGCCGGTATCAGAAACAATGAAACGACTCCCGTCACCCAATGGTATCACCTGATTAGGGAAACAGGGTTCCAGTCGAACAACCCCTATGCTGGTTGACCAGCTGTAGACGTGGCTGCTGTTATATTTCTTAATTTTGTGGTTGAAGGTGTCAACAATATAAACATCTCCGTTTGTATCGATGCTTACCCCCCTAGGATGGAAGAATCTTGTACCACTATCACCCTGGATGCCGTCCCCTAGTTGTGTAATATAGTTTCCATTTACATCGAGGACCTGAACCCTATTGTTATAAGTATCAGCGATGTAGACCTTATCGCCGGTGACGCTTTGCTTAATTGAAATTCCTTGAGGGAGCCGGAACTCCCCGTTGGCTGTACCCATGCCACCATAGGTATAAAGGTAGGTGCCGTTTTCATCAAACACTTGGATTCTGTTATTAAACTCGTCGACAATATGGTAACGGTTTTGACTGTCAACGCTGATTTCTCGAGCAAGACCGAATTGACCAGGATTTGAACCTTTCGTCCCCCAAGCTCTGATAAAATTCCAGTTGGAGTCAAACTTCTGGATCCGGTAATTGGCCGTGTCAGCTACCAAAATGTTACCATAGTTATCAATGGCAACTCCGAAAGGGGTGTTAAACTGACCATTACTGGAACCTAATGACCCAAATTTATTCAGAACAGACCCACTTTGATTGATTTTTACAATCCTGTGATTGGCCATATCAGCAACGTAGATCATACCTGCAGAATCTCTAGCCATAGCCACCGGCGTGTTAAAGATCAGCCCAGTCCCTTCGTTGGCCGCGCCCCATGTCTGAGATACAGTATGGGCAAGAACCAAAGGAGCCGTCATCAATAAGAGGAAGACCACCAACATCATGCTTAATACTCGATATTTTTTCCACATAATATTTCCCCTCCTTTATATTCATCGTCCCACTTCTCCAAGTGAGAGTGGTACCCCTCTCATTTCTTCAATTGTTTCAGTACATGCGCCATATTGTCTGCCATGTGGGTTATAACCCCTATTCCTTCCGCATCCTGATCAGCATCCAATATACCACCCTTACCTGCAACCCCAACGTTCCAGTAGTTAGAACCCACCACGATGGTGTCGTTTACCGTCGCCCAAAGAAGCAACTGGGCAAAAGCAAATGTTTGCCCGGCCCTTCTGGCTACCGTAATGGGTGCAACCACTTTCCCCGAAAAAGCCGTCCCCTTCCATTGGTAGGTAGAGTCTTCGGCTTTCATATCATTCACAACCCAACGCCCAAGAAATCCAGCTCTATCCAGCACCGCTTTCAGATTCGGTGTGATGGAGGCATGATAGACCGGAGAACCTAGGATTATCCCATCCGCCTCAATCATTTTTTGGAATATTTGAGGAAAGTCATCATTGATACTACATTCTTTAGTTTTAACACACGAATAGCAACCGCTACACTGTTCAATTTTCTTATCGCCCAATCGTATAAGCTCTGTCTCAAACCCAAGCTTCCGAAGTTGTTCAAGTGCAGTCTCAACTAAAAACTCAGTATTTCCTTTTTCTCGAGGACTTCCATTAAAGCCAATCACCTTCATAAGACAACCTCCTCTCTCTCCCCCCATTTAACTGCTGTTGCTGCCCAAGTGTACCCAGTCCCAGCACCGAGCATGATTACCAAATCACCATCATGTATACGGCCTAACTTGAGTCCTTCATAGAGAGCAATATAGGCATCTGCCGATTGAACATGACCGTAGTTTTTAAGGATAAACGATTGGTCAATATTCATATCGAGCTGTCCTAAAATAAATAGTAAAATAGACTTTTTCATAAAGATTGGGGCTAGAAACTTAATATCCTTTTTGCTGTAACCACTCTTTTCCGCTGCGCCATTGATTACTTTTAAGAAATTAACCAGAGAAACTGCATCCAATCGTTCTTTCATCGATACGGGGTCCGCAACGTCTAAACCGTAATAACCAACAGGTTTTCCATCCTCTTTCGCTTTTTCAGCTTTTAAAAAGTCAAGTTCAATCGGCAGATGGGTGTGATAACTAATGTTTCCTACACCATAAACCGCGACGTCTGAAGCAAAACTCCCATCGGTGATCATTTTCGTCTCCAATAGTTCATTCCTGTTATAACCCCTTTGCAATAAGCAAGCTGCTGCCCCGTCTGCAAAATTAAACATAAACCTGGCCCGTTCATTTCTGTAGTCCACAAGATCTGATTCTCTTGTGCCCGTGACCAGTAACACATTCTTCATTTCTGGATGGACCATCATTAAGGCTTTCGCAACTTCTAAAGCGAGCGGACCTGAGGCACACAAGTTACTTAGTTGAAAAACATTGGCCTTCTTAGCACCCAGTTTATGTTGAATATGAGCCGCACAATTGTAGAGAAAATAGTCTCGATATTCACTCCCGTGATAAATAATTAGATCAAGCTCATCGGGCTTAAGAATTCCCTGAAGACAGTTTTGAGCCGCCTTGACACACATATCTGAAACATTCTCGCCTGGTGATGCCTTGAGTTTGGATTCTATGCCGAATTTTTCCTTGATCACAGCTTCCGGAATACCACTTTGTTCGGCAATTTCTTGACTTGTGACAACCATATCCGGATAGTACACACCAATATTTCTTAACCCAATGGGTTCACTTTTCTTTACGTTCTTCACTTTTCCACCCCCTCTTGATTATCTTGAGGCTTCCCGTATAAATGAACCACTTCTTGGAGCACAATTTTACCTACTGAATTTTTAGGAATTTCCTTGACGGAGATGACATATTTCGGGACTTTATAGGAAGCAAGCCGCGTTTTTAAAAAATCAAGCACCTGTTCCTTGGAAACAACCTTGCCTGGTTTAAAGGCGATGATTGCCTTGCCTACTTCTCCCCATTTAGGATCAGATACCCCGATCACACAACACTCATGAACCTCTGGGATTTGATAAATTGACGTTTCAATTTCCGGAGGAAATACATTTTCGCCCCCGCTGATATACATGTTCTTCTTTCTGCCTACAATATAGTAGAAGCCATCTTTATCAATCTTTGCCATGTCACCGGTATGGACCCAACCGTTCTGCAAGGTTTTTCTAGACTCTTCTTCATTACGCCAATATCCAGAGAAGATCTGAGGACCGCTAAATATTAATTCTCCCACTTGCTCTACTCCGACTTCTTGTTCGTCTTCATCCACAATTTTGGCAACAGTAAAGGAAAACGGCTTTCCCACCGAGTCGTGCTTTTCTTTGAGTTCTACTAAATCCATAAAATCTACTGGAATACACAAATTAGTTGGACCGCCTTCAGTTAAGCCATACCCGAGGCACATCTTAAGTCCTTTTTCCCAGAACTTCTCCATTAATTGCACCGGTGTAGGAGCTGCTCCTGACATCACCCATTCTACGGAAGACCAATCGGTATTATCAAAGTCTGCTTGTTCCGTCATCATTCTAAAAATGGTCGCCGCTCCAAAAACGTAGTTCGGTTGGTAGTCTGTTATGACTTTTAAAGTAAGTTTAGGATCAAAGGATCGGTTAATTAATACGCGCCCTCCCACCATCAAATGAGCCAAGGTTAACAGATTCCAGCCACCGGTATGGAATAAAGGTAAGAGGACATGGTAGGTTTTGTCCTTGGTTATCCCCCAATCCAAAATATTATTAAATTGGTTATACATCACTGCTCTGTGCGATATCATGGCTCCTTTAGGAAGCCCCGTGGTGCCCCCGGTATGAATTAACAAGTAGATATCTTCTAATTCTAATCCTGTGCAATTCCTTGGACTGTCGTTCAAATAGTTGATTAAATATCCATACGGGGTATCTTCTTCGCTCTGTTTTTCATCCGCTAAGATGACGTAATGTTTGAGTAATGAGAGCTTCGTCCTCAATTGTTGGACTGTGACACCCAATAGTCCTTCATAAAACAAGACTTTGGGTTGCTCATTGTCGATCAGCTTCGCTAACTCATCCGACGCCAACCGAACATTGTAAGGAACAAAAATTGCTCCTAATTTCCCGCAGGCCAACAAAACATCAAACATTTCCACCCTGTTTCTGGAGATAATCGCTACTCTATCCCCTTTTTCGACCTGAAATTGTTCCGCTAAATAGTTAGCTAATCTGTTGGCTCGATCATTTAGATCACCATAGCTATACCGAACACCCGTATCCAAATCGACGATGGCTTCCCGCTTCGGGTCAAGCATCGCTCGTCGGCCGATAGAATCTCCAATCCATTCCCAAGCATCAGAGCTCACAATTATCAACCTCCCTTACAACACTAATCCACCATCTACATTAAGGATTGCTCCATTAATGTAACTCGCTTCATCCGAGGCCAAGAAGAGATAAGCCTGAGCTACATCTTGCGGTTGGCCTAAACGTCCAACTGGAGTCTTCTCCTGCATTATCTTAAGAATCTTCTCTGGAACCTTCGTCGTCATATCCGTAACTATAAAACCCGGTGCCACGGCATTGACCGTAATGCCCTTTCGCCCTAACTCCTTAGCCCAAGACTTGGTCATTCCAATCACTCCGGCTTTAGTCGCAGCGTAGTTGGTCTGCCCATAATTACCATATAGACCGACCACGGATGAAGCGTTAATCACACGCCCGTACCCTTGACTAACCATTACTTGGACCACAGCCTGCGTACAATTAAACACTCCTGTGAGGTTGACAGCGATTACCTGATTCCACTCTTCTTGGTTTAATTTTGTTAAAATACCGTCCCGGGTGATTCCTGCATTATTAATCAGGATATCTACCCGTCCGAATCGTTCCATGACGTTGTCTACCATCGCTTGAGTTTGATTTCTGTCTGTCACATCAACTTGATAGAAGTAACCTTCACCGCCCAGTTCGCGGATTTCCTTTTCCAGAGCCTCACCAGCGGAACCATCAAAGTCAGCAACAACCACACGTGCTCCTTCCCTCAAAAAAAGGAGTCCGGCTTCTTTTCCGATACCTCTAGCACCGCCGGTAATGATAGCAACTTTATCCTTAAGACGCATATACCCTTCACCTCCAATTAGTTTGATAACACAAGAATCATGTGATTTTTTTGTTCCAGATACGCTTCCACGTACCTATGATTCCTCCGGGAAAGAAGAGGACGATCATTATGTACAATAGACCAAAGATAATGTACCAGCGCTCGAAAATCGGGTGAATTTTGGCTAGATCCCCCAAACGGTGTTTCGCTAACGTCGTTAGACCTGAACCGAGCAGAGCACCGTAAAGTGTACCTGCACCTCCAATAGTCGTCATCAGCAACGCATCAATCGTTTTATCCACGGCCATCACGCCCGTGCTCACAAAGCGTTGCTGTAAGGCCCAGGCTATACCAGCCAAGCTGGCTACCACTCCGGCTACGACTGTGGAAATAAGTTTGAATTTCAGAACATCATAGCCTAAGAATTCTGCTCGTTTTTCGTTTTCCCTGATCGCTTGAAGCACTCTGCCGACGGGAGAGTCGATGAAACGCCGGAGGAGAAGAACGACTAACACTAAAAAGGCCAAGATCCCATAGTAGAACACGTACCTGTCTTGAAGAAAAGCAGGCACTTGGAAGCTAAAACCGTCGGCACCATTGGTGACGCTGCGCCACTTCTCGGCGCTAATAAAAAAGAGTTCAGCAAAGGCAAGGGTAATCATGGCGTAATAGACATCTTTAACTCGCAAAGACAGGTAACCGATGATCAAGGAAATGACCACCGCTAAGAAAATTGTTCCCACTACAGCCAGCAAAAGATTGCTTAGGGTAGGCCCGGTATTTTTAATAATAATTCCGGTCATATAGGCGCCAGTCCCAAAGAACAAGGCATGCCCAAACGAAACAATCCCAGTATACCCTAGGAGAATGTCATAGCTCATCGCAAAAACACCTAAAATATATATTTCTGTCCAGAGGTTAAGTGTCGTCCTAGAGGACGTCATTAAAGGAACAACGGCCAAAATTAGTACCAGTACCATGAGTACCCACGATGATGAGGCAAGAAACTTCCCTGGACGTAGCCATTCCGCCTTCTTAAGTAGCTTTAAATTAGCTATTTCGTCCACCCCCCATGCCGAATAACCCGCTCGGCTTGATTAACAGTACAACCGTCATAAACAAAACGTTGACGGCCAAGGCGGCCTCAGGAAGAAACCAGGCTGTGTAAACGCCGGCCAGACCCACCAGAACACTCGCCAAGGCAGAACCAAGAATACTTCCCATACCGCCAATTACTACAACGATAAAGGCCAACATCTGGTTTTCAAGACCCATGTTGGGATTGATCGACCCAATAGCAGGGGCCATCATTACTCCGCCCAAAGCAGCCAGACCAGCACCGAACATGAAAACTAAACTAAACACCTGTCGGATATTAATCCCCAGTACTTGTACCATCTCCTGGTTCTGTACACCTGCCCGGACTATCATGCCTACTCTGGTACGAGTCAGAATAAGGTGAACTGCCGCTGCCACGACTAATCCAACGAAAATTGTAAAGACACGGTACTTGACGATGATAATTCCGCCTAGTTCCCAGCTACCAGCTAACAGAGGTGGGATTTGCACTGCTATAATATTAGGACCAAAAACTGCTTTAAGCACTTCGTTTAAGACAAGCATTAGTCCTGTCGTGATCAGTATCTGGTCGATATGCCGACCATAGACTCGTCGAATGATCGTACGTTCCGCCAACCACCCTAAGGCCATTCCCATGATCATTCCGACAAGGATTGCCATAATGAAACTTTGAGTACGAAAGTAGATCCATACCCCGCTATAAGCTCCCCACATAAAGATGCTTCCGTGAGCAAAATTGAGAACACCCATTAAGCCAAAGATTAGTGAGAGCCCAGATGCTAGCAGGAAAATCATCATGCCGGTCGAAAGCCCGCTCAAGGTTAGGTTCATAAAGATATCCATCCTCACACCACCTTTCCACTCTTAGGATTGGCCGTAATTCCCAGATAACGGCCCAGTAACTCACGATCCTGCAGAAGCTGAGACATTTTACCTTCCCGCACTGTATGCCCGTCGTCAATGATGACATAGCGCTCCCCCACCGCTGAAGCGAGAGCAAAATTCTGTTCCACCAGCACCACCGTTGTGTGTTTTTTGATCTCACGGATCGCCTGTGCAAGCTTTTCCACCAAGATTGGCGCTAGACCCTTGCTTGGCTCATCAATTAGAAGTAAGTGATTATCGGTAATAAGCGCTCGTCCAATGGCTAGCATCTGTTTTTGACCTCCGCTCAAGCTATCACTTTTTTGTCGGAGTTTCGACTCCAGATCAGGAAATATATCGAGGACAAACTGCAAGCGTGTTTTTGTTGCCCCATCCTTCTTGCGCATAGCCAAACTCAGGTTTTCCTCAACCGTTAGATCCGAAAAAATTCCCTGATCCTCTGGCACAAACCCTATACCCTTACGGGCAATCGCATAGGGTGGAAGACCGTTGAGCTGTTCTCCCCGGAATTGAACGCTACCCTTAGCAGGTGGAGTAAGTCCCATGATCGTTCTAAGGGTCGTCGTCTTACCCGCACCGTTTCTACCCAAAATAACGGTTACCTCTCCTTCGGGTACCTCAAAGGTTACATCCTGCAAAATATGAAATTGCTCGATAAACGTTTGTACATGCGATAGTTGCAAAATCATTGGAACACACCCCCCAGATAGGCCGCTTGGACCTGTTCATTTTCCATGATTTGTTGTGGCTCCCCTTTGGCCAATAGCTTCCCGTTAGCCAGGACCACCACTACATCTGAGAGTGACATGACCATATCAATCTTGTGTTCAACCAGTAAAATAGTTCTAGAATCTGCTTTCAGCCGGGTTAATAGGTCCAGAATCGCCGGTACTTCTTCAACTGCCATACCCGCCGTGGGTTCATCTAAGAGCAAAACCTCTGGCTCCAAGGCCAGTATGATCGCCAGCTCCAATTTGCGTTTATCACCGTGGGCAAGTGAACTTGCCGGTTGCTCACTCTTCCCACATAAATAAACAGTTTCCAGAAGAGCAATCGCCTTATCAATAAATTCACTGTATTTTCGATGATGGTGCAACAGTTGATAATGGACTCCTGCTTTGGCCTGAACAGCCAATCGAACGTTTTCCAGCACGGTTAAGTTTGGAAAGACATTGGTGATCTGAAAGCTTCGCCCCATGCCTAACCTCACTCTCCTGTGAGCAGGAAGCTTCGTAACATCCTGATCCTTGAATAGGATCTGCCCTGATGAAGAGAGTAAAAGACCGCTCAGAAGATTCAAAAAGGTCGTTTTCCCAGCTCCATTAGGACCGATGATCGAGGTAAACGTATGAGGGGCAATGTCAAGACTGACATGATCAACAGCCGTATGCCCTCCGAACCTAATCGTTAATTCCTGAGTTCGAATAATTGACTCGATCATCTTTCCCTCCCTTAGTTCAGAAGAGGCGGGGAGGACCCCGCCTAATCATCGTTCGTTGAACGAGTTCCCTATTATTTAGCGTTTAGAATCGGCGGAGCTGTCTCCTCCTTGGTCATTTCACGGAGAAGCACTGGCACTGGCCAAAGCACACCGTCTTTTTTCTCTAGGCGGATTGCGTAGAGAGCTTGCATTGCTTGATGATCCTCTTTGCGGTAGGTCATGGTACCCTTGGGGGTCTCGAACGACATTCCTTCCATAGTGGAGATTAATTTCTCGCTATCGGCATCTCCACCGGTTTTCTCCAGAGCGGCGACGATCGACAAGGCCGCAGCCATTCCGCCAGCCGTGAAAAGGTCAGGTGGTTCGTTGTATTTTTCTTTGTGCTTAGTGATAAGCCAGTCATTGACTGGATTTTTTGGTAGATCGTAATAATAAACTGTAAAGCCTTCCATCCCAACAACATTCCACATTGTCTTTAAAGCGGCCATATCCGGTGCCCCAGTAGAAATCTTTATCCCTTTATCAGCTAATTTCATGTCAGCAAGCTGTTGCCACGGAGTATTAGCGCCTGCCCAGATCACAAATAGAAAATCGGGCTTAGCCGTGATAATCCGCTGGATGCTCGCCGTGAAGTCGGTCGTATTGGCCGCTGGGAATTCTTCTAAAATCAGTTTAGCTCCGCGTTTCTCAGCAACTGGTTTAAAAGCTTTCACACCGTCACGCCCATAGGCACTGTCCGGCGCCAGTACGGCAATCTTCACTCCCTCTTTCGCAATAGCAGCCGCACCCGCCACGGCGTCTTGAGAGGAATTGCGCCCAGTCCGGAAAATGTAACGATTCCATTGAGCACCTGTAATGGTATCCGCAACGGCAGGTTCGACGACCATTACTTTCTTATATTCTAGGGCCAAGGGCAGGATGGCTAAAGCATCGGTAGAACTAGCACATCCTACTAAGATATCAACTTTATCGTTATCGAGAAGCTTAAGAGCTTTCTGTTTAGCGACATCTGGTTTTGTCTCAGTGTCTTCGATAATAATTTCGATGGCACGCCCTGCTACTTTGTTTGTGCCCTTAGTGGCATATTCAATGCCTAGTTCAAACCCCCGGATGTTTTGTTTTCCATAGGCTTCAAGTGCCCCTGTTTTGGAAGTTGCAATTCCGATTTTAATGGGTTTCAATTCCTTGGTTGCCACAGTCGGAGCATTCGGAGTAACTGCTGGTTTTGAAGCGCAACCCGTTAAGATTGATAACCCAAGTCCTAAGACAACGATCCCTGCCAAGATACCTTTATAATTAGTTCTTCTCAAATCGGCCCCTCCTAAATATACTTATTATACTGAATATAAATAATTTTCAAACAATTTACGTCAGAATACGCCCTTATTCTCGTCAATAGACTATATTATTTTTAACTTAGTTCCCGTTTAAGAAGCTTCCCTGCCACGCTACGCGGCAATATCGAGCGAAATTCCACCTCCTTGGGCACCTTATATCTGGCCAAATGCGTTCGGCAGTACCGAATCACCTCCTCTTTAGTTAAACTATTCTCTGACCTTAAGACGAGAAAAGCTTTGGGCACCTCACCCCACTTGTCATGGGCTACTCCAATCACTGCAGCCTCAGTCACACCTGGATGGCTGTTGAGAACCGCCTCGATCTCCGCTGGATAAATATTTTCCCCACCACTAATTATGAGTTCTTTCTTGCGCCCAACGATCGTGTAATAGCCCTCTTCATCTCTGCATGCCAGATCCCCGGTATGTAGCCAGCCCTTACGGAAAGTTGCTGCCGTCGCTTCCTCGTTCTGCCAGTATCCCGAAGCGAGGTGGTTACCTTGGATGAGCAGTTCACCTACCTTATTTGCCGGGACTTCCCCCCCCTCAGTATCTATCAGCTTGACTTCACTATGAAAGACTGGTTTGCCGATGGACCCCATCTTACGTTGAACATCGTCGGAATGAAGGGAAAAACAATTGGGTCCGGCTTCTGTCAAGCCATAGCCTTGTTTGAAAATTAAGCCCTTGGACCAGTAAGCTTCATAGATAGAGGACGGGCAAGGCGCCCCACCAGAAATGCAAAAGCGAACGGAACTAAAATCAGCTGTTAGGAAGTCGGTTTCTTGAGACATCATTTGAAACATTGTCGGCACCATAAAGACTAATGTTGCCCGTTCTCGACGGATACTCTCCAAGGCCCGCTTTGGTTGAAACGGTCCCGTGAGAATCAACGTGCCCCCCAGATATAACAAGGGAGTCGTTAGAACATTGAGTCCGCCTGTATGAAAGAAGGGCGTGAAAACAGGAGCGATATCGGTAGCATTCAGTTGCCAACTTACAGCAGTATTTATTGCATTCCAGGTTATCATCCCTTGGGAAAGAATTGCCCCTTTAGGTATACCGGTGGTCCCGCCAGTATAAAGGATAAGCCATACAGACTCCATCGAACGTTTCGGTCGGGGAAATTCTTGGCAAGCATAGCCTAGAATCTGCTCAAAATCCCACTTTCCCAACCAACTGTGCTCGTCAGCCGTCCCAGTCCCAGTCCCAATTCGAGTTCCAGTCCCAATTCCAAGCTTTCCTGTCTTTTCAGCTAGTCGAACAAACTGTAGATCAGCTTGGTTTCGTACTCTAACTAATGTTTCAACCAACTCATCTTCATAAACCAATAGTTTAGGTTGGCAATCCGTAAGGATCGACTGAATTTCAGGTACCGACAGGCGAACGTTCAAGGGTACAAAGATCGCATTGAGCTTTTGAGCCGCGAAGAGTAAGTCGAGATGTTCCAAGCGATTCCCTGCCATGATGACTAAACGGTCCCCTTCTCTCACTCCCAACTCATGATAGAGAATGGACGCTAACGTTTCGGCTCGCTGTTGCAAATCTAAATAGGTGAGACGTCTATCACCTAACTCCTCAATCACAGCCAGCTGATTTGGGGTCAGTTCTGCTCGCTTGCTTAGCCAATCCGCTGCATACATGATTATTGATTACCCCCTTCCTCTATCGTATCAAGCCCTCCATAATCAAACTCATTGCTGTGGCTAGAGCCTTTTCTGGCACGTCCTCCTTCTCCCAAAGGACCCAACGCATTCCTAGAAATTCAGCAATACCCATCAGAGCATAGGCCACGATTTCTGGATCAAGATCTCGGAACTCACCCGAAGCCATAGCCGCCTCCAAGCCCTTTATATAACCTTCAGCTAGTCGGCGATAATACCACTTGTATAACTCTTCGTCAACAAATTGCACCTCCATAACAAGCCGGTATAGGTTACGGTGTTCTTTGATAAAGGAAAAGAACGTTGCAAAGCCAAGTGCTTCTGCTTCCCTACGACTACCTGCTCCAACCAAAGCTTGACTGATTTCTTTACGCAGAACATGACTTAATTCTTTAATTAATTCTTGAAATACGTTGATTTTGCTTGGAAAGTAGATATAAAATGTTCCTTGGGCAACCTCAGCTTTGATAGTAATATCTACAACCGAGGTGTTAAAATAACCCTTTGTACCGAAAATCTCCTCGGCGGCATCTAGTAGTTTTTGCCTTGTAGCCTCCCCCCGACTGGTCTTAGCCTGGTGTTTCAAGGTTTGTACTTCATCCTTACTCTGGCTGTCAAAATTCATAAACATCACCTTCACTCCATTTTTATGCATTCCTTGTTTTTTTAGATTGTCCAATTCCTTTTAGGAATTCTAAAACCGCGCAGTTAAACTCTTCTGCCTTTTCAATAAAGAACAAGTGCCCGCCACCAGGTATTATAACGAGATGTGCTCCGGAAATTCGCTCAGCCAACAAACTACTGTTTTGAGGCGGAACAACGATATCTTCTGAGCCCGTAATCACTAACGTCGGTACATTGATCTTGTTCAATTGAGTTTCCACATTAAATGCTCTTGCTGCAGCAAACTGCCGTTCCCAAGCGTAACGTGGCGTAGGATTATCTAGTCTCCAAGCCACCAATTGATCAACCACTTCCGGATACGCACTTATGAATTTCGGGGTGATTGCCGCTTTTAAACCCTGACGTATTACTTCTTCAGCACTCAAACCTTCGACTTTTAGCATGCTTTGCAGAGCCTCTTCCGTTAGAGGTATGCTTTGCGGTCCACCAAACGACGTACACCCTAACACTAGGCTTTTAACCTTTTGCGGATATTTAATTGCTAGCTGCTGAGCAATATATCCGCCCATGGACACCCCCAGGATATGTGCTTTCTCAATACTTAAGAAATCTAAGAGTCGGGCAACATCGTCCGCCATCAACTCTATGCTGTAAGGGATATCAGGTTTATCGCTTTGACCGACTCCGCGATTATCAAAACTCACAACACCATAAGCGTTTGATAACACTTCAATTTGTCGAAACCATGACCAACTGGCATATCCTAGTCCCTCAATCAGTAAGAGTGGCTCCCCAGTACCATGAACTTCATAGTAAAGCTTAATACCATTAACCAAGACTTGACTCATGTCTTCAAAACCTCCTTGGTTATATATCACTACATCTCAGACGAGACCACCCATTACTTGGAATTTGGGATATGATTCACCTGTCATGTTTTATTATATATCATCTATATTTTTAATCAAGACATAATATTCAGAATTTACTAATTTTTATTTTAACGTGCAGTTCACTTAACGTCTTGAATGTGGTGAGTCCTCATGCAAATTTAAAAGTTGAAAATGCTATGGTAGCAAAGTAGTCACTCACCTCCTTCTTAAAAAACTCATCAAGAGAGATCGACCACAATTTGTGAATCGGTCTCTCTTATCGATAGCTCGCCTAGAGTAATCCTAGCAGCTCACTCAAATCTCAATGTAATCTATAGGATAGATCGGCTGTAAACAGAGCCCACCAAGTTTATATGAACTTTTGTCGCAACTAAGCTATAATCAAATTATTAAGGTACAACCCGCTAGGATGAAATAAGAAAAGACTGTATCAATTCGGGAAGACTTGAATTTTGTGATTATAGGGAGGATTACTATTTTGAATACGAGTTTGAAAAATTTATTTGAATGGGTGGGCATAATCGCATTTGCTTTTATACTATCGTTCATAATAAGAACGTTCCTTTTCGATACGAGGATTGTTCCAACAGGCTCAATGCTACCAACAATCCAACTGCAGGATCGACTTATTGTCGATAAACAACTCTATAAATTTAGTGAGCTTGAGCGTGGTGATATTGTCGTTTTCCAGGCGCCTCCGTCTTCAGGTGAGAAAGATGAACTCGTTAAGAGAGTTATTGGACTACCGGGTGAAGAAATTGAGGTTAAGGATGGCCTCGTACTGGTCAATGGAAAGGCACTCGAAGAGAATTATCTTCAAGAAAAACCTGATTACCAATACGATCCTGTTCGAGTACCTGCTGATTCATATTTTGTCCTAGGCGACAATCGACGAAGCAGTAACGATAGTCATATGTGGGGATTTGTGCCTAAGCAGAATATTAAAGGAAAGGTTTGGATACGTTATTGGCCACTTAATTCATTCGGGAAATTAGAAAGTTAACACTTCATTAAAATATGTTCATCTATGCCACCACGTGGAAAAATCCCCTATCAGTCTATGATGAGAGGATTTATCCTTTTGACCACAATTTCTTGTGAATTAGGAGCATTTCTGTGGAATGAGGAATGCTTTATATTTTTGTCTTAAATTAAGCGGCATTTATACAAACAACATAAATGTAATCAAAAGCGATAATTGTTTGTTGCAAAACGATAAATTATGTGGTAAAATCAAATCAAAATAACTAAGTGAGGTGCTTTATATGAAACTGGATACACTCTTTTTAAAGATAGTAGTTTTTCTTATTGGAATTCCGGTTCTTGCTCTGTGTATATTTTGGTTGCCTGGATTTGCAAATTATTTGCACTATCCCATTTTAATCGGTGTGTATGCATCGGCGATATCGTTTTTCTTTGCTCTGTATCAGGCTTTAAAACTTTTAAGCTATATTGACAAGAACAAAGCTTTCTCGGAATTATCTGTAAATGCTTTAAAGTATATAAAATACTGTGCAATCACAATCAGTATTATTTATGCAGTACTCGCACCATTCTTATTTCCCATAGCGGATGCAGACGACGCCCCAGGTCTCGTAGGAATCCCAATCATCATTATTTTTGCTTCTTCTGTGATTGCAGTCTTTGCTGCTGTTCTTCAAAAGCTATTAAAAAATGCCATAGATATAAAATCAGATAATGATTTAACGGTCTAAGGAGAGGTGAATAACATGGCAATTATAATCAATATTGATGTGATGCTGGCTAAAAGGAAAATGAGCGTCACAGAACTTTCGGAAAGGGTTGGAATAACGATGGCTAATCTTTCTATATTGAAAAATGGAAAAGCAAAAGCGATTCGAATATCAACTTTAGAGGCGATTTGTAAGGCTTTAGAATGTCAGCCTGGAGATATTTTAGAATACAAAAGTGACGAAGAAGCCCTTTGAGCAGCTTATGGAAAGTACATATAGTAAATATTTTATGAGCATTTTGGTAGGGTTACTTTCAGCCAAAGAAACCAATAACGGCGCGATCATTACAACAATGAGTTCTGCAATAAATACTAAACCTATCTCCAAATATTGTCTTGATTTTGCGCGCACAACATTACCCCCACGCATTATAAAAATAGTCCTTATTGCACATAATCCAACTAATGCGTCCCGTCATAAGAAATGCTTTAAAACTCACTTACTACTGAGGAATGCAACTTTCACATGGAACCCCTATTTGACATTTTCCACAACCATATCTTGGTTTGTATTTCTCCGCTGTTTTTTGTAAGAATTCGGAACATAGTTGGTGGTTTTTCCCCTTATCTAGGGATATGGCATTGACTGGGCAATTATCCCCACACGCTCCACACATATAACAATTTTCATAAATATTTTCATACCTTCTTATATCAGGAGGTAATTCCAATTCTGTAATGATGCTGCCGAGTCTGCCAGCAATCCCTTTTTCGGTTATTAGTCCTTTAGAAAGTCCGAATGTCCCAACTCCACATATAAAAGCAACATGTCTTTCAGACCAATTGCTCGTGTATACTAAGCCCGTTCCACTCTTAGTCTCAGGAGCTTGGTTTGGTTTATTATATCCAGTTTTAGCCCAGAATCTGTCATCCAAAGACGGCGAAAGGCTTTTATATCCGGCATTGATCAATTCAGAGTTTAAGTATTGGCAAAGCTTAACCACCAGCGCTTGCCCTTCAATCCGTCCATGCAGCCATTCTTCTGAAGGCCATGACATGTCCCTTCTGTTTCCCTCTTTAACTGCCTCGCTAAAGGGTAGAAAAAAGGAGATAACCGTTTTGGGCTGGGGTAACCATTCTTGGGGAGGCATAAAGTGTTGTCCTATAACCAGGGGTTCTTGCAACACTTTGAAATACTGATCATCTGCAGCACCAAAAGCAAGAATTGGACTCTCAAAAATCTTCATTCCAACAACCATTTCCGAAAGTGCATTTTCCTTAGCAATGTGATTGTGTTCAGAGTTTTCCACGAAATTGGTCGCCATTTTGACAATATCCTTTTTATCCATACCAGCATTACCTCCCTTTCAATTTACGAATTCCCGCATGGTTTGTTCAATCATAGTCGTGCAACCCGGTCAGGTCAGTCATTGGTATAGGGTAATGATTAATAACACTGACAAGGCATGTTAATTCCTTTTCATGGCACATTCGCCAGCAAGTAATAACTTTCCTTTATTTTACTCCTTGGATCTGATTACCAATATATTTCCAGTATACAGAACAACGTAACCTTTAAAAACACCACAATAATGCTAAAGGATTGATTATGATAAGCACTATCACAGATCGTGCCATTTCAATCGAGAAGTCGGCGCCGGTTTTCTTGGCATACATCCACTGTCCAAAGTTTTTAGCACCCAAGCTATTATTTGGATTGATTCCTTTTGCCCGAGATGCAAACATAGCTTCTCGATCCTTTGAAGTTAGTCGCTGATAGGTATTTTCGGACACAATAAATTTAGAATCGAAGCGGTCCCTCGGCTTTGGTCGCTCGCCCTCCTGGTAATACCCAAAACAGAGCATGCTGATCGGAAACACATACGGGGGAAGATCGAGTAGTTCTTTATGAAGTTCATAATTCTCCATGATATCACCGATATAACACGATCCAATTCCAAGAGCCTCTGCCGCAATCACGGCATTTTGAGCCGCAATTAAGGCGTCTTCAAAGTCGTGATATGCATAGTTTTGCCTAATTCCATTCTTCTTTCAGCAAGGAATAATATAACCTATCGACATAGTTCCCATCGGTATAAAAAAAATCTCTAAGCGTACCCTCATATTTAAATCCACATTTCTCAATTACTTTTTGGGATCCTTGATTGCCTTCTTTGTGGCAAACTTGTATTTTGTGAAAATTCACTGTTTCGAAACCAAATTGGATAATTGCTTTTGTTATTTCCGTCGCTAGACCTTTTTTCTGGAAAGCCCTACCAATACAATATTCTATCTCGCCAAAATGATTGTCACTATTCACAAGAAAATACGCAACCTGTCCAATACATTCATTCGTCTCCTTTAAGATAACTGCCCATCGGTAATAATCTGTCTTTGCATACGATGATATATACTTATTGAGCAGCTCTGTAACTTCCCTGTGATTTGCATAGATCGGTTCACAATACAGCGCTTGTACTAAAGGGTCACTGATCCAATGTCTTAGCATATTATCAGCATCTGAATACTCAAATCTCCTTAGAATTACTCTTTCTGTTTCAATTGTTTGTGTCCCCGTGTGGCTTAACATTTTATCACTCCATCTTCTCTAGTTGCTCCTCTTTTCACATGTAATATTCCTTAAACAAAGCCTTTAGTAATCATAAAACTAAAAAAACTTGTTAATATCTTTATTGATGTTTTTTGAAAGGAGTTCAGGTCACAATCGACAAAATACTCTTTATCCTTATAGTGATGGAAATCAGCAGGAAGCCCTTTTTGACTTTTCACCGACGAAGCTTTAAACACACTGAACCAGATCAGATAAGAAAACGGGGGTTTTGAACCGTTCGTTTTGCTCAATACTTTGGCAAACTCCTCAGTGGACTTTTTAATTTTATCTTCCTGTATTTTTCGCTTGCTTTCATTCATATCTGGTGAGTTATAAACACTCAAGCGTCTAATAATTTTGCCTCCCGAAACCAGAATTGACAGCGCTTTTAGGGCATTTTTTACGCCCATATAACTACCGCTTGTTACTAGTAGCATAAATTTTTGATTGAAATATTTCGGCCTATGACAGGTGTAGGCAAATCTGTCGATACAATTTTTCATCAGCCATGAAACATTGGCAGCATAATTAGGGCTTGCCAATATTACCCCGTCGGAGGCTTCAATTTTTTGAACAATCAAATCCCTGTCATCTTTTAATGGGCAGTGCTCTTCTCCTTTAGCTATACAGGTGAAGCAACCTTTGCAGAGGCCAAGATTCATATCTTTTAAAAAGAGATACTCATATTCGCAACCTGCAAATTTTTTATGATATTGTTCAATTTTTTGAACTGTTTGATACGTGTTTCCTTTTCTCAGACTTCCTATAATAACGAGTATTTTCAAGGTAAGTTCCATCCTTTGAAATTTATTTATTAATTCATTAATTCAATCCTACCACTCACTTAAAAAGACTATCAATTATCCGATCAATGAACAATTCTCGCTGTTCGGCATCATAAAAATCTACTCCTGTATTCTGCATGTAAACATCTCTTCGCAAAAATGTCGATTGAAGAGTGGCCGTCATAATGTGGGTGAGTAGCTTAAGTTCCTGATCTGATTTTTTGTAACCACAAACCTCTCTCATCACAGGGAGATACGCTTCGACTGTTTGGGAGGTGTTGTCTGTGCAACTCCCGTTTAATAAATCAGAAAGAATAGACACCCTGGAAATACCCTGATTTTGTACTAAAAATAGACACAGTCGTTTGGTCATAAATCGAAGTTTCTCCAGAGGTTCCATGGTTAGACTTTGGTACAATTTATTAAAATTATTGATGATATTGCCAATGATTTTCTGTACACTCAGATTAATCAAATTTTCTTTTGTTTGAAAGTGGTAGTTGATAAGCCCTATGCCGACACCGGCTTGGGCTGCGATATCTCGTATTGTCACGCTTTCAACGGATTCGCATTCGCCAATTAATTCAGTTGTAGCATTGATAATCTTTTCTTTTACACTACTGCTTTTCATAGAGGAGATACCTCCCTATAATCAAGTCCTAACATTGCTTCAAGGTGTCGATTTGACAAACGTCAGGAGTTATTATCCTGTACGATGATTTCAACTTCACTCTCTGTTTCAAGGTCAACTTTTATTCTACCAAAGGCGTTCTTTCCTACAATCTTAATTTTATAAGTTCCAGCAGTGGCATTTAGCTTATGAGAGCCTTGGCGTTTACCTTTATCTTCGACAATTCTGATAAGTTCCTGCTCTGGAGTTTCTAGGACAACTTTAAAATCACCACTCGTGACCTCTGACGCGTAGTCAACGTTTATGACACCGGGTTTTTCGACCTTGATAACCCAGATCGTCTGTACCCCATAAAATCTGTTATACCTTATATCGAGCCGATTCTCGTCTGTTTTTCCGATTCTATCTGTGAAACTAAAACTATCACCGTCTTGTAGGATTTTGTCATTATTATCATAGATTGAGCTCTTTTGTTCATTTGTATTACATCCATATAATAAACTCGTAGAAACCATTATTAGTATCATGAGTATTACCCGCATCATTTGCTTTGGATTTAGCATATCTAACCCACTTTTCAAAAAAGTTAGTATTAAGCATTCGTTATCTGATCCCTGCAAGTAAGCCATGGAATCTATGTATTCCTGAACCAAAGCTCATCATCGGACAGGCAACTATTGTTTTCATTCCCAATCTTGTACATTCCTCTAGTATGGATCGATCAACGTTTCCACTCCTTTGAAATACAATATTTTTAATACCCTTATTGGATAGTTCTTTGATGACCTTCCTGGTGCTTTCCTTATTTAGAAGAATATAAGCCGTCTTAGGAATTCGTGGTAATTCGTCGATGCTTTTATATACTTTGACAGCATAATTTTCACTCTCTTTGCTGTTTAGCGGGTAAACCTTAATGCCATGATTAGAGAATGCCTGATAAATTTTACTGCTAAACCCTTGGTTTTTCGCTGAGTATCCCATGAAAAGCACTTCATCTCCTGGAAAGAATTCCTTTTTTAAATCGACCATAGTAAACAACCTCCATTTTTTATTTTTTTCGACATGACCACCACCGCTGCCTACTGAGTAAAGACATTCCCCAATCAGTAAACTCGTCTTGCTAAAGATCCATTTGTGACATCAAATGTTGATTCACATTCCAAAATGGACACACTCTTGAACGAAGTCTTGTATACTGATTTGATCAACGTTCAGTTTTTAAAATATCACTCTTACTTTCATTTGTCAATACTAAATTAATAGAATTTATAAATAATCTCTTCATAAAAAAAGACATAACAAAAGCCGATCACGGGATTGTGATTGGCTTTTGTTAGTTTAGTAAATTCCTTTGACACACCATTATTTCCTCTTTCTATGCAAGTAGGTTACTTCCTCAGAAATAAGCTTAACAGTTCGTCGAATCTCATCATCCTCCGTTTTACAAACACATAGGCGTAAACCGTCTCGGTGAGGAAAATCATCGAGATAACAACTGTTTGTACTGCTCAAGAGTACCTTATTTTTCGACAACCTGTTAACGAGAAGTTCCGATGAAACGTCATTTAACTCTAAGCAAGCATAGATCCCTGTTGTCGGCATATTACCTTTCACTAATCCATTTGGATGATGCTCAATTGCATCTCGTAAAACATCCATCTTTTCTTTGTAATACTTTTTTGTTCGTTGCACATGAAACTTATACATACTACTGTGCAAGTAAATCTCCAGCGCTCCCTGGGTGAGGATCGGGGAGTTCAGATCGATGCTCTGCTTATAGGTTAAAAATTCCTTCTGAAGTTTGCTTGGTAAGATAACCATTCCCAGACGCAATCCCGGTAACAAAGTTTTTGAAAAGCTCCGAATGTAAATCATCCGCTCTTGTTCTCCCATTGCGTACATCGGGTCTATCTTAGTATCCAGTTCTAGGTCTGCCAAATAATCGTCCTCGACAATATAGACTTCATACTTTTTCGCAAGCCTAATGATTTCTTTTTTTTGAGCAACATCAAAGCAAAATCCCGTAGGGTTTTGATATCTTGGCATAGTGTAAAAGAATTTAATATCTCCTTGTCGAAATATTGATTCCAATTCGTTTAGGTTAATACCCTCATGTGTTCTTCGAATGCCTACAACTGATGTTTTCGTGCATTTCATGACTTGAAGCATGACAGAATAGGTTGGTTGCTCTACTAGAACTTTGGTTCGACCATTAGGAAAAGAAATAGCGGCTAGAATGTACAAAGCTTGCTGTGAGCCATTGGTTATAAAAACATTTTGTGGTTTTGTAAAGACTTGGAAATTAGCCAAGTGCTTGACTAAACTATGAATCAATTCCGGCATCCCCTGCGCTGACGAATACTCAAACAGCTTTTTTTCATAGATCGATATTGCTTTTTCCATACAATGATAAAAATCCTTGTAGGGATTTATGTAATCGGGCGGACCAGTCGTCACCATATCGACTACATCATTTCTACCTTTTACTGGTACCGAAGATTTCACAACATAATAACCACTTTTCGGAAAGGAAACAATTAAATGGTCTGCTTCTAGAACTTTATAAGCCTTCACGATGGTATCTGAATTATAGAGCAATTCCTTAGAAAGGGCCTGGACTGATGGTAGCTTTTCACCTGACTTATAGACTCCGCAAGCAATTTTTTGCCTTAGTAAATCAGCAACTAATTGATACTTATAGATCATATTACCTCATTTCTATACCGGTATAGATTAGCAATTATTTTCTAGTATATACCAGCCCCATCAATTAAGCTTAATATAATCAATTCAGATGTGAAATGCAATTGATTATTAATTCATAAGGGGCATTGCCATGATAAAGCTAGAGGTTAATGATTATGTTCAAGTTGTTGCACCAATGGAGAGTTTACCAATTAATATTTTATTTGCTAAAGCAGTGATTGATCATAAAGTAAGTGGCTCAGTTTATGTTGATAATGTTAAAGAACCCCAAGCATTTTATATCGCGCATCCTTACGGAATGTCACTAATATTTGGAGATACGAATAATGATATGTTTAATGATGATTTATTTCATTATTTGATTAATAAGGATAAGGTTCGGAATCACTATGAATGGTTGCAAGCCTTTCCAACTTCTTGGAACCGCAAAATAGAAACAATTTTGGGCTCGAATTTAGTGAAAAATGCTTCTGCAGATCTGAATAGAGTTCTACAAAATACAAGAGTCAATTTCACGTTTAATATAAGTAAATATATGAAATTTAGACCTCAATTAGATACACAAGAACACCCAATAGTACGTTCAACTCAAGAAGTGTTAAATACGATGCCGGGAAGTGTCCTTCCAAAATACTTTTGGGGAAACGACGATCAATTCCAAAATGAAGGCATTGGCTTTAGCTTGATTTATGATGGAGAAGTGGCTTCTACAGCTTTTTCGTCCTGTAGGTTTGAGAACCAATTAGAAATTGGGATTGAGACCGTAGAAAAATATCGAGGAAAAGGGTTTGCTTTAACCGTTTGCTCAGTCCTCATTAATTACTGTATCGAAAATGGATTAGAACCTATTTGGGCGTGTCGTATGGAAAATACCCCCTCCTACCAGTTGGCTCACAAACTCGGATTCACACCAACACTTTATCTCCCTTATTATCGGCTTCCAGTTTAAAACCCTCATCTCATGCAAAATTGCTTAACTTCTCCTCAGCGACCAAAAACCGATCACGTTATTAATACGCAATAACTCGTGCGAATTACTACATTTAATTCGCACCTTATCTATTTTTCTCTCGTTACTTAAGTAAGATTACTCTGTCGGTCTTTAGTGCATCTTGTAATATTCTAGTCTAACATGTAGGATGTGAGTATCAGACTGCATGTCAGGAGGGATATTTATTAACCTTGACATTAAAACCCTTGCTTTTATCCTGAGCCTAGCCTTTGTCTCCCAGGTTATCGCTCTTTCTGTCCAATATAGAGTGAATAGAACCTATCGGGGGATCGGATGGTGGTTTCTGGGTTCAAGTCTTATGGCATTAGGGGCTATTTTAATGCCCATGGTAACCGTAAAATCACTAGAGATGTTCGCTAGAATCGCAAATCCCTTGGTGGTTTTAGGGCAAATCTTTCTATATCTCAGCATTATGCAGTTCCTTGAAAAGAAAGAAAATCGGTGGATACTTAGTTCGATTTTTGTTGTATTTACCCTTTTATATTATTTTTACATGTTTGTCTATTATGACGTTTCATCACGTACAATTGTTTTAACTACTACGTTAGCTACAATTTCATTAATGACCGCATACAAGCTGTTATTTAAAAAGGACAGTCGTAACTCTGTCTCGGCCAATTTTACCGCCGCTGTTTTTCTTGCCTATGGATGTTTTATGATCATGCGTGTATATTGGGCACTTGTGTTCCCTCCAATGAACACGTATCTTGACCAAGCTTCGATTCTTATAGCAAGCTTTGTCGTTCCAATCATCACCAGTACGCTTTGGACCTTTGGGTTCATCATCATGCATAATCAGCGTCTCAATGCTGAAATTCGTGAAGAAAAAGAAAAATTGCAACTGGTTTTATCCGAGCGCAAGTACGTTGAGGAGGCACTGATGGAAAGCGAAGAAAAGTATCGCTCTGTCCTCAACGCCTCTCCTGATGATATCACGATCACGGATCTTGAGGGGCACATCCAGATGATTTCCCCGGCGGCAAAAAAGATGTTTGGTTACGAACCAGATTTTGATAGTTTTATTGGCATGAGGCTCCTTGACTTCATCGTGTCCGAGGATGTGGAGAGAGCTCAGGCCAACATCCGGCTCATGTACCAAGGCGGTTCTCCGAGACCCAATGAATACCGTGGAGTGCGTCAGGATCAAAGTATCTTTGATATCGAAGTAAATAGTGGATTTGTTCGAAACGTAAACGGACAACCGACCAAAATGGTCTTTATTGTGCGTGACATTACAGAACGCAAACTGGCAGAACAGAAAATTCAAGAGCTGGTTCAACAGCTCGAAATCGAGAGAAACACCGCTCAGCTCAATTCGATCACTGACAGTCTGACCGGGTTGGCGAATCGCAGATATTTTGATGAGGCGCTCAAAACAGAATTTTTCAGGTTGAAACGCTCTGGGTCTACATTGTCGCTTATCCTACTCGATGTCGATCATTTCAAGAAATTCAATGATAGCTATGGCCATTTAGCTGGGGATGATTGTCTGAGACAGATTGGAAAGACGCTTAAATCTATTGTTGGGCGAGCACCTGACATTGTCGCACGCTATGGTGGAGAAGAGTTTGTGGTTATACTACCGGAAACCGAAGAGCTTGGGGCCAACGCTTTGGCAAAACGAATCCGGAAAGCAGTTGAAGCGCTCGCAATTGCACACTTTGCATCCGACACTGCAGAATACGTTACGGTTAGCCTCGGAGTTGTAACCGTTTACCCGACTAGATTAGCATCACCAGAACAAGTTGTGGCACTGGCTGATGAAGCTCTGTATTGTGCTAAAAACGAAGGACGTAACCGAGTTGTAGTTGCAACGCAGAGCTAGTCAACATCTTTGCGTTAATAGCGTGCCTTCAGCTGTTCCACAAGTGGAAGATCTGCTGGGGCGAAGTCATAGAGGTCTAGCTCCTGGCGGGTAACCCATTCGATCCGGCTGTGCACGCTCAGCTTGAAGTCCTTCGAAATCCACTGACACCAGAAAGCGATCAGCTTGATGGTTCCACTATGATAGGTATAGATACTTTCAGCAAAGAAATCCAAAACGTCGATATCAACGTCTAGTTCTTCGCGGATTTCTCGCTTCAGACATTCCTGAGGAGTCTCACCGGGTTCGATTTTGCCACCGGGAAACTCCCATTTGCCGGCTAAGTTCTCACCGGGTGCCCGTTGGGCGATCAGGACCTTGTCCTCTTTCCTAAGAATAGCCGCGGTTACTTCTTTCATGATTTTCAGTCCTTTATCTGGTGAATTGATGATAATCTCTCCGCTAAGAGGGTATTCCTTTTCGACGTCTTATTATTACGGACCGCCATACTAATTGCCTTCTTGGTCCCGACTAGCACGAACACGTTCTTAGCTCTCGTGACACACGTATAGAGAAGATTTCTCTGCAGCATCACATAGTGTTGCATAGTTAAGGGTGCTACGACTATCTTATACTCACTGCCTTGACTCTTATGAATGGTGGTGGCATAGGCCAATACGACTTCATCAAGCTCGGTCCCATCGTAATCGACGAGATTTCCATCAAAGTTCAAGACAAGGGTTCGTTCTTCGGTGTCAATTTTAGCGATACTTCCAATATCTCCATTAAAAACGTTCTTATCATAATTATTCTTGATCTGCATGATCTTGTCGCCTAGCTTGTAGACGGTACCACCATATTTAATCGAAAGATGGGAGGAATTCAAGGCCTCCTGCAAAACTGCATTGAGGTTGACTGCGCCTGTTTCGCCACGTTGCATGGGGCACAGCACCTGAATGTCATTGATTGAGTCGACCTTGTAAAAAGCAGGGAGCCTCTTAGTACAGAGCTCCTTAATCGTTTGGACCACCTTGGTCGGCTCCTCTTCCTCAATGAAAAAGAAGTCACTATCCCGCTTACCCTTCAAGTCTGGAAAGTCTCCTTGATTAATTTTATGGGCGTTGGTGATAATGGCACTACCCTGGGCCTGGCGAAAGATCCTTGTGAGCTGAACGACACTCACGACACCGGAGTCGATAATGTCGTTCAGTACATTTCCAGCGCCTACCGAGGGCAGCTGATCGACATCACCTACTAAAATAACCACGGTTTCATTAGCTACCGCTTTGAGTAAGTTGTACATCAAGATGGTGTCGACCATCGACGTCTCATCGATAATCAGCACATCACATTCCAAGGGGTAGTCGGCATTCTTCTTATAACCCTCCGGTGGCTTGTATTCGAGTAAACGGTGAATAGTTTTCGCCTCTAACCCTGTGGTCTCTGACAGTCGTTTGGCCGCTCTACCCGTCGGTGCCCCCAGTAAGACTCGAGCACCCAGTAATTGAAAGACCTTGATAATGGCTAAAGTGGTGGTGGTTTTACCTGTGCCTGGCCCCCCCGTCAGTACCATGAATTTGGAAGCCGCTGCCGTCTTGACTGCATCTTTTTGCACTTCGTCGTAGCGAATGTCACACTGCGTTTCTATCGTCTCAACGATATCCTCCAGGTTGGTCATGGTGTAGAGAGTATTGACTAAAAGAATCTCCTTCATTCTGTTGGCGATTCCCACTTCACTGTGATAAAAGGGCAGCAAAAAGATCGCATCCTCACCATCGAGCATGACGACCTTCTCCTCGATCAGCCGATTCAGCGTGGAGTCAAGCTGTAATTTCTCAATTTCAAGGATTTTTTCCGCCTCTTCCAGAAGCTGATCTCTTCTGCCATAGCAGTGTCCATCATTGGAAAGTTCGTTCAGGACATACACGATTCCTGAGCGACAGCGTTCAAAGGAGTTTTTCTCAAAACCCATTTGCAAGGCTATTTTATCCGCCGTCTTGAAGCCAATGCCCCAGATGTCATCTGCTAGTCGATAGGGATTGGTCTTCACAATTTCGATGCTGTCATTGCCATAAGTCTTATAGATTTTCACTGCAAAGGCTGTGGAGACACCCTTGCTTTGCAAAAAGAGCATGACATTCTTAATTTCCTTTTGCTCCTGCCAGGCTTTTTTGATCATGTCCACTCGCTTTTGCCCGATGCCCTCAACTTTTACTAAATAGTCCGCTTCCTCCTCTAACACCCTTAAAGTGTCTTCTTGGAAATGTTGAACAATTCGCTTAGCATACACCGGTCCGATGCCCTTGATCAGTCCACTTCCCAAGTATTTTTGAATACCAGCCACCGTGGCTGGAAGGGTTTCACGATAATCCTGCGCGGCAAACTGCTTCCCGAACTTGCTGTCCATCTTCCATTCGCCTTTCAGTCGAATGATGGAGCCGACATTTACGGCAGCGAGGCTTCCCACGACCGTTACGAGGTCAGAATAGCCCTTGGATTTTATTTTAATGACACTAAAGCCATTGTCTTCATTTTCGTAGGTAACTCTCTCGACCACTCCGCTTAGGTATTCCATGTTAAGCCCTGCCAATCATCAAGGTTTATAAAGAGGTCATAGCCGTGCAATACCACATATGGTATGTATCAATATCACTATATCATTATTGCATCCGAATGCACCATAGAAAAACCAAAAAGCAGCTGATCTTCAATGAGATTAGCTGCTTTTTATTCATCTAAATTTGCCTTGTGGGGGAGTTGCTCATTGATGTTTAACTTCCTTTCGAGGAAATGTATAGGACCATCCTAAAATATCCACTATACTATTCATCTTTACTTATGTTAATATATAATCTAATTATAATATAACTTAATCATAATTTACTTTTGTTGGAGGGAAGATCATGGATAAAGAAACCTTGTTTCGAGAGATTTCACACGCTCTCGTTGAGTTTGAAGTAGAAAAAGTTGCCGAGCTTGCCGAGCAAACTCTGCTCCAAAATATCCCCGCCTTTGAAACGATTACTGAGGGCCTCGTCACTGGCATGAAAGAGGTCAGTCGACTCTTTGAGGAAGAAGAATATTTCCTGCCGGAGGTTCTGATGTGTTCTGATGCATTCAATGCAGGTCTTGAGGTGGTGAATCCTCATCTTGACAAAGCCTCCCTAGAAAAACCGATCAAAATGGTGATCGGGGTCGTCGAAGGGGACACTCATGATATTGGTAAGAACCTTGTAGGAATTTTATCGGGAGCCTCTGGCTTCGAAGTCTACGATCTTGGGCGTGATGTCCCCCTCGACCGATTTATCGAAAAGGCTGAAGAAGTTGAAAGTGACATGATTTGCATGTCGACGTTGATGACTACGACGATGGACGGGATGAAAACCGTGATTGATCGCTTAATCGAACGAAATATCCGGGATAAATACAAGGTTCTGATTGGCGGCGGTCCAATTTCCCAGACCTTCTGTGATAAAATCGGCGCCGATCTTTACGCCAATGACGCCAGCTCCGCTGTGAGAAAAGCTAAAGAACTCATGGGGAGGGTCTAATTTGTTAATCAGAGAGGACATTTTAACCCCCAAAGAACGAATGATGGCCCTTCTCACCGGAAAACCACTCGACAGAATTATTTGCATGCCGATTGTTACGACCAATCTCGCTCAGCTGATTGGTAAGACTGTGAAGGAATTTCAACTGGACGGTCAGGTCATGGCGGATGCGCATATTGCTGGCTTCCAGAAATTTGGTTATGATTTAATTTATCTCTTCACGAATTGCTCCTGTGTGGCGGAAGCTATGGGGGCGGAACTGGTTTATTCTGAGGATGAACCCGCTAATTGTGAAGTACCAGTGATTAACTCTCGGGAAGACTTAAGCAAAATCAAAGTGGCTGAAAATAATGACGGTCAATTACCGGTTTATTACGAAGCACTGGAAATCCTAAATCAAGCAGTGGGTGACCAGGTTTTCATCTCCGTTTGTTTTTCTGGACCCGTCTCTACTGCTGCTACCCTGCGAGGAGTCGAAGCGTTTGCCCGCGATACTTATGCTGACCCGGAGCTTTGCCATACTCTCTTGAGAATGGCAACCGACAGCTGCAAAAACTTTATTCGCGAAATAGTCAGCTATGGAGCAATACCAATTATTTTAGAACCGATTGCCTCCGGCAGTCTTTTTAGTCCAAAGATGTTTGACAAAATTGCCTTCCCCTATATTAAAGAACTCGTCGACTTAGCCCATGAGCTCAAAGCACTTATTCCTCTGCATATCTGCGGTAAGACTCATAAGATTGTGGACAAAATGACCGATACTGGAGCGGATGTAATCAGTCTCGACAAATGTGATCTCATGATCGCCCGGGAAAAGGTGGCAGGAAGAGCACTCATTCTCGGCAATATCGATCCGGCTAACGAACTCCTCTTCGGACCTGTCGAAGAGATTCACCGAATCTGCATCGAGGCCATTGACACTATGAAGGGCTATACTCCCGCCTTTGTCCTCTCTACAGGGTGCGAAACGGGTAATAAAGTCCCTTTCAAGCATATTCAAGCGATGCTTGATGTGGCTCGGAGCCACGGCCTTTATGAGTATATTAAAGAAAACTAATTAATACTAAGTAATTTTTTGAAGGTGAATAAGCATGAATGAAAAAGAACGCCTCTTAAACGTCTTGAAAGGAGACCGGGTTGACCGGCCTCCTGTTATTTGCCCGGGTGGCATGATGAGTGCCTGCGTGACGGAGATATCCGATCAGGTCGGCGGCGGCCATCACACGAGTTCTAAAGCGATGGTCAGTGCTGCTCGTAAAATCAATGAGCTGATTGGCTTTGAAAATTATGGGGTACCTTTTTGTCTGACCTCTGAAGTGGAAGCCTTAGGTGCCTGTGTGAATCTTGGAGATAACCTCATTGAGCCCAGAATCACTCGCTATAACGACAAATCCTTAGAGGTCATTATGGAAACCTACTCCCCTAATGAGGTTACTCCAGTCAGAATGGGGATCGTTTTAGAGGCGATCCGGGAACTCAGAAACAGCAGGGTCCCAGTGATTGGCAACATATCCGGTCATATCAGTACAGCGACTTCGGTGGTTGACCCACTAGAAATGTTTAAGCTGTTGCGGCGTGACCCAGAGCGGGCTGCCCGTTTCATGGCGTTCATTAATGACTATCTCATTCGGTATGCTTTAAAAATGGTTAAGGCCGGTGCGGATGTGATCTCCATATCGGACCCTACGGCTACCGGAGAAATACTGGGACCTCGAAATTTCCAAAAGTTTGCGGTCCCCTACTATCAGAACATTATTAAGGCTCTGCATCAAGAAGGAATCCCGGTCATCCTGCATATCTGCGGTAATGCCAGCAATATCGTCGCAGCCCTCAATGAAGTGGAGGCAAATGCGGTCAGTTTTGACTCCATCGTCAATATGAAAACTGCCCGAGAGAAAGTCAAGACGGGACTGATGGGCAATGTCAGCACCCAGCTTCTGCACACTGGGGAACGAGAGAAAATTCTCTCCATCATCCGCAATGCGCTCCATTCCGAGGTCGATATCGTGGCTCCGGCCTGCGGGCTCAGTATGGCAACTTCGGTAAGCAATCTCAAAGCCATGACAGATTACGTGAAAGAAGGTTATTATAAATAACATGGGTATGGCACATTTCACGAAGGAAAATATTACGATCGAAGTGAACGAGGGAGATCGGCTTTCAGACTGCATTCAGGCTGCGGGTCTGGTCTTGGAGACACCCTGCAATGGCTTAGGTCTGTGCGGCAAATGCCGAGTCAAGGCCTGGGGGGACCTTACCCTGCCAGACGAATTGGAAAGCAGATTCATCAACGCCCCAGACGTCCGCTTAGCCTGCCTCGCTCGAGTAAAGGGTGACGTTTGTATTGAGTTGCCACCTAAATGCAACCAACTCAAGACCATTAACCAAGGCTTTGCGATCGAGGTCGACCTCGACAGCTCGGTAAAACAGGTTAGGTTGCCCGCTCCCACAAAGACGGCTCAGCCTTACTTAGAATCACTACTTGACTCGGGCTCGGGCTTTAGCTCTGGTTCTGGCTCTGGCTCGGTGGATCTTTATCAGAAGGCCGGGAAATTGGAACAAGCGAGAGCCCAACAAGTCTATGGAGTCTTATTTGACAACGAAATAATTGACCTAGGGACCGAGCCCGGTGAAATACAAGGAGTGGCGATCGACATAGGCACCACGGGCATTTCCGCTTATCTTCTCGACTTAGCTTCAGGGAAAATTCTGCAAAAAACGTCCTGTCTAAATCCCCAGACCGAGTTCGGCGGAGATGTTTTGTCCAGAATCAGTTATTGTCTGGAAAATCCACAGGGGCCGAAGCAACTCCAGGAGGCGATCCTTGGCAAACTCAACGAACTGGTGATAGACCTGACCGTGGACGCCAATCGAGCAAAGCGCGTTTACCAGGTCGTGATCGCAGGAAACACGACCATGCTGCACTTGGTGCTGGGCGTTTATCCTGGGTCCATCGCCCGTGCCCCTTATCGCCCCGTCTTTCTGAAACAAGTTGACCTGAAAGCTCGAGACACCGGGTTCCTGATTTGCCCAGATGCAAGGGTCACTCTCTTGCCTTCAGCCTCAGGATACGTTGGTGCTGATATTCTTGCGGGTGTGGTTGCTACGGCCTTTGACAAAAAAGACGTCCCAGCGATATTTCTAGATATCGGAACGAACGGTGAAATCGTGGTGAATCTGGGGGGTAGGTTGATTGCGACCTCAACAGCTGCCGGTCCGGCCTTGGAAGGTATGAACATTTCCTGTGGCTGCCGTGCCGAAGAAGGAGCCATCGACTCCTTCTCCATCGATGATCAGTTTGAACTTCATTTTACAACCATAGGGTCTACCTACCCTAAAGGGATCTGCGGGAGCGGTCTGATTGATATCACGGCGGCTATGGTCAAACATAGACTCGTCCTAGCCAGTGGGCGATTTAACCCTGACCTTGACCCCCGAATCCAAGCAAGGGTTCGGGATAAGAAGTTTTATCTGACTGAAGAACTTTATATCTCGCAGACGGATATCCGCCAGCTTCAACTGGCCAAAGGTGCGATTGCAGCAGGGGTAACTCTGCTCCTCGAAGAAGTAGGCATTCCACCAGAAGCCATTGAGGAAGCGGTCATTGCTGGGGCCTTCGGGTATCATATTAATCCAGAAAGTATTCTGGAAATCGGCCTCTTGCCTAAAGGGTTTCGAGGGACGATCTCCTTTGTCGGTAATTCCTCGGTGGAAGGTGCCCGGCTAGCCTTGATCAATCAAGGGGTGATGACTCAGATCAAGGATTTGAAGCATCGGATTGAGGTTCTGGAGCTTTCCACCAATCCTCGCTTTCAGGATTACTTTGTTAAAGCCTTAGGCTTTAAGTGAAGCCGTTCAACTAAAGTTGTTATCGAAGCGGGAGTGTCAGTTTCACGATTGGATCAAGTATCGAGAGGTGTAACCGATGATTAAGGTAGATGTAATCTAAGGCTTCCTAGGTTCAGGTAAGACTACTCTCGTGAAGAAACTCCTCCAAGTTCACCATAAGGAAAAGGTTGTCCTGATCGAAAACGAATTTGGGGATATCGGCATTGATGGTGAATTGATCGAGCGAGAAGGTTTTGACGTCTTCGAAATCTCCAGTGGGTGTATCTGCTGTATTATGCAGAAGGACTTCAGTTTACGGTATCACTCAGTAAATTCAAATCCAGTGGCAAGCTCTGCCTGATCGGGAAAAACCTCAAGGAGAAGGAAATCCAAGACTTGTTCAAGATCAAAAGCGAGGGGTTATTTAGTTGGTTAAAATTCTCATGAATACTAACAACAGCTACCACCACTGTTACCCGAACAATCGCAGTTTGGTTCCGATCCTGTTAGCCAGCCCATGATGATAGCAAATGCACAGCCAACCCCTTGCTTAACTTCGATGGCGTTAAACGCACAGTTTTTAGCACAGGCACCGCATTCCATACAACGGTCTTTATCAAGAATAACCGCTTTTGAATCTTTCATGAGAAATACATTATGCGGGCAAACCTCAAGACACTTGCCACAGCCCGTACAAAGCTCGGACTTCATTTTCAACGTTGCCACATTTTTTAGATATAGATTTTGCATTAACAACAACTCCTTAGAGTTTTATAAAAGTATTCGCTAGAATCAGAACTACCCCTAATACTATGGAGATAATTATTGCGGGGACAGCTACTTTCATTTCTTTCAAGACCCCTGAAAAGGAAGTAAAGGTTGAAGACCCTGTAAAGTTCATGGCTAAGAAGGCAGATATGGAGGGTAAAATGAGTAAATACCCTAAAGCTCTCAAAATGCTGTGCTCGGGAACAGCCGTCCAGCCATTCAGTACGTTCACAATGATAGCCCAAATAAATCCCAATAGCCAGCCTTTCCAGGCGAACGCTCTGCCGGGAATCCATGGTAGTAAGATTGGAGTTATAACACAACCTACGATGACTGCCCCCACATAGCCGTAAAAATCAACCACTCCGAAGGGGCCTAATCCCAACAGATTCAATAAAAAGAGTACTCCGAAAATCATCAAGGAAATTTTAAACGTGCCGACTAATTCCACTGGAGTCAAAACCAGGCGATCGTACAGACTGGATCTCACCGTCCGCATTTCAGTGGTGGCTTGCATTCCTAAACGGATGAATTGTTTCAGATCCTTAGCCTTGACTGGTCCATAAATCACTTTGAAACCAGAATACTTTCTAACCTCGTGAGCACTTATCCCTGGAGCGCCCAGCTGAGGTACAATAACCGTTTTGTGAGCTACAAACTTCTCAAGTTGGACGATCGCTATTCGGTTCAGGAGCTCTTGGGTTCCGAAGGTTCCCTTCCCAGCAGCACACCATACATTGATGCCCTTGGTATCAAGCACGAGTATCCAGGCATTTAGCCCCTTCAATTCTTTTCTTAGACTATCGAAGCTCATTTTATAATTCGCTGAAACCAGAACCGGGGAATCGGTATCAGGTTTCCCCAAACTATAGAGACCGGGATCAACGTTAAAGGTCATTCTACCAATTCCCCAGCGTGCTTTCCAAGTACCTAAAGTATCTTTAAACGTCAATTCAGCTGTTGTTGGAATGGTTTTTAGTTCTCTGCTGGTAATTTCCATCTTGCCGACACCTCTTCTTTTTGATCTTCATGAGTGAGCTCAACAATTACACTTTTTCTTAGACTTGCAGCTACCTTGCCCATTGATACCATGGTCTTTGATTCCTTGGTCTTTGATTCCTTGCTCTTTGAAAGCTTGTTTTGTATTAGATTTGATTTTGAACAAAAACTCAGAGATATTTTCTACTACATCACCATCGAGACGATAATACATCCACGCCCCATCTCGTTTTCCCTGAACGAGTCCACTCTCACACAGAATTCTCATATGATATGACAAGGTTGGCTGAGTAATTGTAAAGTTATCTAAGAGTTGACAGGCACACATTTCTCCGCCAGAAAGTATGTCAACTATTTTCAGGCGTGTTTGGTCGGATATAGCCTTAAATAATAAAACATATTCTGCGTAACTATATTTCATCAAATCACTCCAGTATCTTTTTGGGAGAGGATATAGAGGGTTCTCTATATCCATATTATAACCACTATATAGATAATTGTCTATATAGAGACAACATTAGCCATCAGGATTTTTTCGGGAGGTTATGCGTTGAGTACTGCAATATAACTAAACGCAAAAGCGGCTAACCTCGTGAGAAATAAGCTGCTTTTTATATGCATGGTAACATATCATCATCTCTTTTTTGTCACGATTTGACTTTCCTATCCTTTATAAACACTTCGTTGTATTCCAATTGGTTTTTCTTATCATACCTTAACCAAGTTCCGTTTTTCTTGCCCTTCTCAAAATTTCCAACTTGCCACAACTGACCGGTTCCATTCCCCTTCCATGAGCTCGTTTTCTAAGGTACCTTCTGCTTTTACTTTTCCATTTTTGAAAAAGTAGGTCAGTTTATTGCCGACTAATTCTTGTACTTTTTGACCGTTCGCGTACGGTTTTTTACATTGCACTATTTGTTACCTCCTCCCTTGTTAGAAACCAACTTTTCTGATGAGGGATGTTCAAGGCTCCTGCTTGTTTTCGATAACTGAACCAATAAAACCCCGCTGAGAATAATGATCGCAGAAATGAACACATTCGGTGAAACTGGCTCGCCAAGAATTACTGCACCTAAGATAACCCCGACGACCGGATTAACGTAAGCATAGGTACCAGCTTTCGATGCTGGCCACTTTTGTAAGAGATAGATATACGAACTGTACCCAAGGATCGAGCCGAAGATAATTAAATAGGCCAGTGCTCCAAGGCCTTTGCTGGTTAGATGGATATTACTAGCTTCTCCCAATAAGAGCCCCACTATGGTCAATCCAATCCCTCCGGCCAACATTTGTAAGCCGATATTGCCCACCATCGTACCGGACGCTTTAAAGGTCTTTGAGTAGACCGAGCCCAGTGACCATGAGAAAGCTGCCAGCAAGAGCACTATTCCGCCTGGAACATCAATAATTCTCGTCTCAGAACCTGTAAATACCAAGAGAGCAACCCCGAAAAACCCCAAGAGTAAACCGAACCACCCCTTCAAGCCAATCCTAGGACCCGTAGGCAAGAACCATTCTAGAATCGCATTGAACAGCGGGACGATCGCTAAAAGAAGTGCTGTAGCTCCAGAATAAACCCATTGTTCTGCCCAAACGACGAGCCCGTTGCCACCCAACAGTAGAAATAAACCAACTATGGCCTGTCTGCGTACGTCCGTGAAATTATCCGGAAACTTATAACCTCTAGAATAAGCATAGATCAACACCAAAGCTCCTGCAATTAAGAACCTTATCCCCGCGAATAATGCTGGTGGAAAGTCGCTAACTCCAATTCTAATCGCCAGATAGGTTGACCCCCATAGGATGCAAACCGCTACGTATGCCAGAATTACCATTGTCTCTTCTCTCTTTGCCATAACTCATCTCTCTCTCTAATTCCAACGCACGATAGTCGTTCTGAATAGCCCCTTATTTCCTTTGACGTGAACACAGATAAAGTGCAGTCTGGGGTCCAACATCAATTTTCTGCACATCATCATAAAAGGTTCTCATTTCCTTTTCGCCATGACGTACAAAGCCGAAGTAGTCTCCACCTTCTGCCCATTCGATGAGGTCCGTAAAGAGTCGGCGCTTTTGATTATAGTCATAAAAGAGGATAGGGCCACGGGAAAGCTTGCCGGCCTCAGAATAAATTCGGTGACGCAACTCAGAACTTAGCCCATGCAGGACGTAGGAAGAGAGCACCAAGTCAAAACTTCCATCCGCGAAATCCAAGCCCTTTGTAACATCGCCCTGTACAAACTCGATCGTCTTGTCCCGGGTGGATTTTCTTGCTGCTCGCAGCATGGACGAAGAAAAATCTACGCCGACACCCTGATACCCTCGCTCGGCAAAACAAGAGATAAAAGCCCCTGTACCACACCCAATATCTAAAACTCTGCCTCCAGGTGGAAGCTTCAGCAACGCTTCATATTTATCCAGTATAGATCGGTAATTACTAACCTGAGCACGAAAGAAATAATTGTAAACTGGAGCAATTAGGTTGAATAGTCGAGCATGTTTTTCTAATTCCCCCAAGCTATGGTACCTCCCTTGGCATAGCTAACCCTTGGCATGGCTAAGCAAATGCTCACTCATTCATAACAACACCTCTAAAATGAGGCTTTCTTAACAATAGCACAAAGCCAAAACTCATTGACTCTCTCGTCCCTTACATCAGCAGTTTTATATAATTCTAGGGTTTTCAGCACGGGAAGGACAGCAATCATTTCACTGAAGGAACTTTCATCATAACAGTTAAATAATCGGTCGCCCTTCTCGTAAACCTGGTCACCATATTTAAAGGACATGAAAAGCACGCCGTCCTCGGCAAGCCTTGCAGCTAGCATTTGCAGTATGTCCTTCATCGATCCCCTGTCAACATGCAAGAGGGATGCTGAAGCCCATATGCCCTGAAACATACCCTCTAACTCGATATTCTCAAATCTAGCCTGCTGTACCGACAACCCAGTTAGTTCCGAGCTTAATTTGACCATTTCCGCCGACGCATCAAAGGCTTGAACGTTGTAGCCTTTACTGAGAAAGTATAGGCTATCCCTCCCTGAACCACAACCAGCATCTAGTATACGGCTCTCTGGGAGAAGGTATTCTTCAAATCGTCTGTAGTGTTCGCTCATGTTCACATTTATGGTATTCTGATAAAATTCATGGGCGTTCTTTTCATAGTAATTGACCGTCAAGTTGATCATTTCTTCGTTATGCTTCAGCAACTTTTTGTACGTGAGGTGATCTCTCTCAGTGCTTCCAAGAAAAGATCGACCTCCTCATCACTATTATAAGGAGCTAAACCCACCCGAACCCAACCTCCGCGAGGATTTACGCCCGTTAAATCCCCGAGCGTCGTAGCATAGAAGTGTCCATCAGCCACGAATATCCCGTGTTCCTCGGCCATATACCGACATACCTCAACAGGGGAAATGCCTTCGACTTCAAAGGCGATCGTAGGTGTCTTTCTGACCGCTGATTTTGCTTGATAAAGCTTAATCTTAGTCATTGTGCCCATCTCAGTACGAATTTTCTCTGCCAATCGATTCTCATACTCTTCGATTCTGGAAAAACCAGAGATTAGTCTTTCCGCTCGTGTTGCACCCTGTCCAAATCCTGCAATGAAGTCGATGGCCGGCATAATTCCTGCAATACCTTCGTGATTTTGAGTGCCTGTTTCCAATTTATCCGGTATGTATTCGGGGGCTGGTTGTAACTTATATGGTTTAATGCCTTCAAATATATCCGAACGAATCACCGCAATACCCACGTGCGGTCCAAAGAACTTGTACGCCGAACACAACAGTAGATCGGCTCCAAGCTCATCGCGCTGAATAGAAAAGTGGGGCGTCGCATGCACAGCGTCAACATATACGAGGGCACCCATGGCCCGAGCTCGTCTAGAAATCTGCTCAACTTGGTTGATCGTTCCTACTCCATTGGAGGCTAATCCAACCGCTACTAAGCGCGTTTTTTCCGTAATGATAGAATTTAGGTCACTTAAATCGAGGGTCAGTCCCTCGGGGTCAACTCGCAACCAACGTACGACGAGTCCTAGATCCTCTGCAATGGCTAACCAGGGATCGACATTAGCACGATGATCAATCTCCGTAACCACTATCTCGTCACCTTTTTTCCAGGTTCGGCTCAAAGCCCTAGACAGTGCAAAGGTTAGTGTTGTCATATTGGCCCCAAATGCGACCTCGTCTACAGACGCGCCAAATAAATCTGCTATCGCTTTTTTTGCCTCAGCAATGACTGCTTCCGTTTCTTTGCTCGTTATAAACTGGCCGTGAAGATTAGCGCCCCCATTCATCATGTATTGCGCTATGCTGTCAATCGAAGAACGAACGACTTGAGATCCACCTGGACCATCAAAATAAATGACTGGTTTGCCTTTATAGGTCCTGTTCAGAGCAGGAAACTGCTGCCGTACGGCCTGAATCGGGAATTCGTTACTGTTTGCCATTTAATTACCCCTTCTCTTTAGTTACTTATTTATTGTTGAGGTTAACGTAGAGAAATTGCCGTTTGTCCCTAAGGCTAATACTTTTTCAATGAATACACGCACCAATTCCGGATCAAATTGCACCCCAGAATTCTTTTCTAATTCCGCTATGACAGCTTCCTTAGGCAGTGCGCTACGATAACTTCTATCACTCGTCATAGCATCATAAGCATCCGCAATAGAAATGATTCGTGATACAAAGGGTATCTCGTCCCCTTTTAAGCCCTTTGGATATCCTTGTCCATTCCATCGTTCATGGTGATACAATACATGGTTAGCCAAGTCAGCCATATCATTGACTGTACTTAATATTCTATAGCCTATTTCTGGATGTCGTTTGATTTCTTTCCATTCATCATCGGTCAGTTTCCCTGGCTTATTAAGGACCTTATCATCAAGTGCTGTTTTACCGATATCATGAAGCAAACCTACCATTTTGAGTTCCTCGATTTTTCCTTCCGTTAGATTAAGCGCTTCTCCGATGCTTTTACATAGGAGTGACACGCGGTGGGAGTGTCGTTCTTCTCGTTTATTTTTTTCATAAAGTGTCCTCATGATAACATTGATTGTCTTCCCCCTCATACTGGGACTTTCAAACAGTTTCTTCTTATACATATGATCTTCTGCTTTTTTAAATAGTTCTTGAATTGTGATTTCCTTAGCTGTCTTCGTCTCATAACCAAAGGAGATAGAAATATCGATAGAGCCTACTTTCTCATGAGATGAGATGTCCTTGATCCGTTTGATGATTTTTTCCGTCTCATTAGCGTCTGTTTTAGGTAATATAATCACAAATTCATCCCCGCCAAGTCTGGCGATAATGTCATCCGACCTGCAACCCATCTTGATCACACCGGCTACTTTCTTCAGCAGTTCATCTCCTGTGCCATGTCCAAAGGAGTCATTGATCAGCTTTAACCCGTTGACATCCCCGATCACGATGGTCATTGGTAGGTTTCTTTCTGTATCCAGTCTTTTCAATTCTTCTTCATAAAATCGACGGTTATACAGTCCTGTTAACTGATCGTGATAACTGAGATGCATAATTTCCTCTTCTGATTTTTTACGTTGAGTAATGTCGGTCAGAAAATTTAAGGTAGCAGCTCTTCCCTCCCATTCGATCAACACAGAATTCATTTCAACCCATTTTATCTGATGATCTTTACATATCACTCGAAAATGGTAGAGATTCTCTGTCAATTCACCTTTTAGCCGCTGTAGATAACGGCTGACAACTACTTCTCTGTCATCAGGGTGGACAAATACTATAAACGCTACTGAAGTGAGTTCTTCCAGTGAATAGCCGATTACCTGAGTTGCCATTGGGTTACAAAACTTCAATTTCCCGTCTTGTACAACGATGATACTTTCCAGAGCGTTTTCAATCAGTAGCCGATACTTTTCCTCGGATTGTGATAATTTCTGCTCTGCAGTCTTGCGTTCAGATATGTCTCGAGTAACACTGATTAGATGTGGTATTCCCTTAAAATTCATAAGTCTTGCAGAAATCAAAGCAGTAATAATGGTGCCATTTTTAATTTTTATATCCGTTTCAAAATTCTCGCATTGAAAATTCTCCTTCAATTCTGAGACCAATTTTCGTCTTTCTTCAGGATTATTCCATAGGCCTAAACTAATAGTTGTTTGACCAATTGCTTCTATCCTTGAAAAGCCGGTAAGAACTACAAATCTTTCATTGACTTCAGCAATAACTCCCGTTCGTAAACTACTTATAAAAACAGCATCTGGGCCAGTATTAAAAATCAGTTGTAAACGTTCTTTGGCCTCTTTGTTTTCAAAATTTAATTTTTGTAGGACCATAAGAATCAACCCAAACGTTGTCAGATAACTTGTGATAATTGAGACTGTGTACGTACTGATCTGGAAACTAGATGGATCAAATAAGTTGATAACTGAGATTGACATAAACGTCATGATTGAACGAATGGCAAAGAAACCAGCTTGCAACAAAAGTATGCCACTTAAGAAAATAGTCGCTGCTTTAATTGAACGATCGTTATTCCTCAAAAGGCTTAGGGCAGATAATAGTGAATAGATTGCGATAAAAATTGAGAAAACAACGATCCTCATAATAATATCATCAATCACATAGGTAAAATAAACAAACATGATTATATAGCCTGCATACGATGTTACAATCCTCCACCGTTTGACCTTGTTTTCGAGGAACCTCATGATGCCAATATAGATAAAGATTAAGCCTAGTATAAGGAGTCCGTTTCCAATAATTATAGAAATCAACCTAGTAGTGAGAACCTCTTGCCTAATCAGTAAAAATACGCCAATAACACTACACGCATTGCCGATAACCCACGATCTAGTTCCCTGAATGGTGGTATTCAACTTTGCGTAGAAATACATTATGATTAAGCTCAGGGTGTTAACGATACTCATCAGAATGCCCAGCGTGCCAATATCCAACATTAATTCCTCCGTAGTTTGACAAAATATGTTCTAGGTAATAAATTCACTCGTTATGTCTAGCAAAACTCTTATATAATTCGACATATCAAGCTACTATCCTTTAATTAATTGCAAAATCCACTCTAGCTCAACCCTCTCTTCATCAATAAAAAACCGTTAGCAAGAAGCCTTCGTGCTTCTCAGCTAACGTATCAATTGCCTTTACACACAAGGCTAGGCCTTACTTCTACTTAAGGTACATCTTGTGATATGCTGATCATGACGAATAAGGCTCACCCAATATATTTCTATTAAGGAGGTTCTCAATATGGAGACGACAGCTTTAATTCTAGCGATCCTTTTATTTATAGTGGGTCTGCTGGGGACTATACTGCCAATTTTACCAGGTGCCATCCTTATCTATGGCGGCATGCTCCTCTATGGGTACCTAACTAAGTTTGCAACACTGGATGCGAATTTCTTTCTCTTACAAGCTTTAGTGCTGGGTTTAATTTTCTCTGTCGATTTCCTTGCTTCAGCTGTTGGTACACGACGCTTCAAGGGCAGTAAACAGGCAGCTTGGGGAGCAGTTATCGGCACTATCGTCGGGTTGATCTTTTTGGGACCGTTGGGAATTATTATTGGTCCCTTCCTTGGGGCTGTTGGGGCTGAATTGCTGCGTGGTATCCAAGTAAAGCAAGCAGTCCGTGTTGGTTTTGGCACCCTCGTCGGTATCCTCGGTGGCACAGTTCTAAAATTATTTGCTGGAATCCTCATGATTGTCTATTTCTTTATACGAATCTAGCTGCTTCTACCACGTATTTCTTGAAAAGGGAGCAATTTTAGGATAGACTTTTTTTAATCGTATTTTAATTTTAATCAAAGTTTCCTTGAAGTTTTTTTGGTTAGAATTTAGACATACTCAAAAGCGGGTACAATACAAAAAACAAGGAGGATATTTAAATGACAACCTTAGAACAAGTGGAAAAACTACGGGCCATGGCCAATGTAAGCTATGACGAGGCAAAGGCTGCCTTAGATGAAACAAACGGGGATTTATTGGAAGCCATTATCTTACTAGAGAAACAAGGAAAGGTATCCACACCCTCCGGAGGCGGCTATTACAGCAGCCAAAAAACCGCCGACGCAAACGCAGGGGCTTACAAAGAAACTCGTTGGGAAAAGCAAACCAATCACTACAACCGTGAAAATGGCTTTATCGCTCTCGTAAAACAATTGGGACGATTTTGCATGAAAATGATTCGCAAAGGGAATGCCAATTCCTTTGAAGTGCTTAAAGATCAGGAAAGTAAAGGGTCTGCTCCTGTCACTGCCTTCGCCTTACTGTTGATCTTCGCCCCCTGGGTTACGATTCCACTGATGATCATCGGACTATTCTTTGGTTTCCGCTATCGTTTCACCGGACCTGATTTGAGCGACAACACGGTGAATGACGCGATGAATAGTGCAGCGGATGCAGCCATAAACCTCAAGAAGTCCATCGAAGATAAATAATCATTGTTGGAAATGGCGGGGCTATCAATGAGTTCGAAAATACTGATTATCGAAGATGAAGAAAAGATTGCCCGATTCATCGAGCTTGAGCTTGGCTATGAGGGCTATACTACAACGAAGGCCTTTGATGGCCGAACAGGACTTGAACTCGCCGAAACCGGCGAGTTTGACCTCGTTTTGTTGGATGTGATGTTGCCTAAACTTAGCGGCATGGAAGTGCTGCGTAGAATACGCCGAACCTCCGCCGTTCCCATCATCATGCTGACGGCGAGAGACAGCGTGGTCGATAAGGTATCCGGACTAGACAGCGGAGCGAGCGATTATATCACCAAACCCTTTGCCATTGAGGAGCTTCTCGCCCGCATCCGTACCGCTCTCAGAAAGACCAAGCAGGAAGACGGAGTGTTATCAGCCTCTGGTCTACTCCTAGACACAGGCCGGCATATGGTAACTATGCAGGGCAAGTCCATTGAACTGACCAAACGCGAATTTGACCTTCTCCACTATCTGCTCAAGAATAAAGGCTTGGTCGTTTCCCGGGAAGCACTGCTCGAACATGTCTGGGGCTTTGATTTTGCGGGAGAAACCAACGCCGTCGATGTCTACGTTCGTTTTCTGCGAGGAAAAATCGACGAGGTGTTCGATATTAAGCTGATTCACACCGTCAGAGGAGTGGGGTATGTGATTAAGGATGAAAAATGAGCCATTAAACAATCCCTCTCATCGTATCGGCCATAAAATCCGCCTCTCCTTAGTATGGAAGCTTAACCTTAGACTATTTCTCCGTCTGTTGGCGTTTTTTTTGGCCCTTGATGTGGCATTGTGCCTAGTGACTGCGGCGGGTCTGATTGCGCGCACCGAACACACCGTAACGACGGTAGCAGAAAGGCTTAATCAAACGGGTCCTCCAAGCGTGGATGCAGAAGATTGGCTTGAGGTCACAGGCTATAGAGTTGCCTTACAGACTGGTGAACCGAGAGGGTTTCAACTACCCAAAGCCCTACAGTTCCCCTTTTCAGAACAGACTGCTTCCCGCAGACGGAGCATCGACCTCCCCAATTCGGAAGGCTTGACTTTTTGGGAAAAATTAGAGGGTGTTAGCTACAATGCGACCCTTGATCATAGTGGACGATCTTATCTTATTACCATCCGTCTTCAGGAAACACTACGCATTATAGTAGGGATGTATACTGTCATCCTGTTTCTGCAGCTTTTGATGCTGTTTGGCAGCATTTTCTCAGGTGCCAGAACCATCCGAAAAACCCTTCGACCCATTGACGAATTGGCTAGAACAGCTCAAACCCTGAATATCGGCGGCGTCTTTACGCCGGAGCAGTTGGACGTTCTGGCAGGTAAGTTAGACGGTATCAATGCCACTAAGCTGGATACGAGAATTCCCGTGGACGATACCCAAAATGAACTGAAAACCCTCGCTGCTGCGATTAACGGAATGCTGGATCGTATCAACGAATCCTACCGCTCTCAGGCGCGCTTTGTTTCTGATGCGTCCCATGAACTTAGGACTCCAATTTCCGTCATTCAGGGGTATGCCAATCTGTTGGATCGCTGGGGTAAGAAGGATGAAAAGACCTTGCAGGAATCCATCGATGCGATTAAAGATGAAACAGCCAATATGAAGGGCTTGGTAGAACAGCTCTTATTTCTAGCACGAGGCGACAATAACACCATGGCTCTGCAAATAGAGCGTTTTGAATTGTCCGAGCTGGCCGTCGATGTACTACGAGAGACGCAAATGATTGATGGCGGGCACGACTACGATTCCAGCGTTACACCTGTTTTCATTAACGCAGACAAAAGCCTCATCAAACAGGCGACGAGAATCCTGATTGACAATGCCATGAAATACACGCCTTCGGGTAAACGGATCACTATTTCTGTTTCCGATGCCCAGGGCTTTGCTCGACTGACCGTACAAGATGAAGGGATTGGTATCGCACCCGAAGCAGTTCCTCAGATTTTTGAACGCTTCTTCCGAGCCGATGAATCCCGCGCTAGAGCTACGGGCGGAACGGGCCTGGGCTTATCGATTGCCAAGTGGATCACGGAGCGTCATGGCGGGCACATGGATGTGTTGAGTCGGCAAGATATTGGTACCAGAATTTCGATCATGCTCCCCAGTGCGCCCGATGCCTAAACGCTTTCATGCGTTTCAAGCGTCGGGCTCCTTCTTTTTCCCCCAAGGTTTACTTTCTTGATCGAACTAAGTTTTTACCCAAACCCACTCGATAAATTAATAACCTCTGGGCTTTTCTAGCTATCGGAATTAAATTTGCTAGCTTAAATATTAACTTAGAAACAGGGTCTAGATTATTAATTTCTTCATTTGCTGTAAAGTATTGTTCCTGAATTAATTGAATCCCCATACCCCATTTGGTGAGTTCTTCTGGATCATCAATACCCCACCGAATGAGTGCCCCTGTTTTTTTAATGGATGGGTGATTATTTACTTTTTTTGAAGCATAAATACTAAAGGCATCAAAGATTAATGTGAAGTTTCCAATGCTATTACTAAGGTTCTTGATCAGTGCTTTAATATCATTTTCTTGAAGATACATAAATAGTCCTTCGGCAATCACGATATATTGCTTTTTACCCTGTGGAATTAGTTCTAACCATTTATTTTCAGTGACTGAGGAAGCAACTAGATGATATCGTTCTGTTTCACGATAAAAATTCCTACGAATATCAATAACTTCTTTAAAATCGATGTCATACCAGTCAACACAGGTATTTTCAATCCTATTATATCTACTATCCAGCCCACACCCCAAATGCAAAACAACGCTTTCATTACTCTTCAAAAGCATTCCTTTGACAAAATTGTCAATCAGTTTAGCTCTTAAACACATCATCATGTTTGTCTTTTTAGGAATCTTTAGCGCTTGGAAATTGTAGTCAATTAGATTAACAATTTCAACTGCTTTTTTATCAATAAGTATTGGCGTCTTATTTTCGTTTTCCTTCGCTTTCCCGAACAGAGGTATAAGTAAAGTCTCTTTTTCTTCGCTTAGAACAATCTTATCCATAATACCTGTATATCCCTCCTTACCTGCTTTTTCACAGCTAACTACACTCCCTTTTTAATAGCATTTATATTAACCTCCCCCCAAGAAAATAATTTAAACTGGCAATGTCACTCATTATATTACGAGATGACACGTGCTTTTTTTCCTATATTATACCATTTTTGAGACTTTAGCTTATAGTTCTAGAATCGCTTCAATCAAAAAATCCAGTTATACTATACAACTGGATTTCACAACTATTTTATTGTTAATTTATGGTATTTTTTTAAGGCTTAATGAACTATATTTAATATGAGATGTCGCTTTTTCTTGTAAAATGTAATTTTTTTGTTATTTTCTTATAATGAATCTGGTATAATGACTTCAAATACTCAATTGAACTTAGATGGGAAGTAAATTAGGAGGTAAAAACCCTTGATAATGGATTATATAAGATCTCTTCTTAGCCTTATTTTCGCAATCAGTGTGATGTATATGCTCTTAGATTGCGAAATTAAACACAAGAAGAACCGCTATCTGTTGGGGCTTTATGCAACTGTCGTACTAATTTGTGATGGTTTTGTTTTGCTCAATTTCGGGTATACAACTTTTATGAAACTATATCCCCTTCTTGTCCACCTTCCGGTATTTTTAGGATTTGTGTTTATATCAAAGTTCAAACCGATCAAGGTATTTTTTGTTCATTGGACACTCGTCGCTATTACCACGTCGTTCTCTTTGGTAGGACTTATTATTTCATATTTCCTCGGCTCCGGCAGGGAAATCGTGATCATTGTATGTTATATCCTGTATCTGCCCGCATGGTTTCTTATTTTCAAGTATATCCGTCCGCCATTTCTTTACATGATGCGCAACTCCGATAAAGGCTGGCTAGAATTTTGCATGATCCCGATTTCATACTCTGTGCTACTTTATTCTGCTAGTATGTATAATTTGGACAATGTGATCATTGGAAATATTTTAAGGAACACTGTGCTGATCTTTATTTTGACTCTTTCTGCTTATATTTTGATTCTACGATTTTTCAAACAAACCAGAGAACAGCTCACCCTGCAAAACGAACAGAATTTATTAATGACTCAAGTAGCCGCAGCACAGATTCATTTTGAAGCATTGGAAGAATCACAAGAAAAAACAATGCTGCATCGCCACGATATGCGTCATCACTTGAATCTGATCAATTCCTATCTATTAGACAACAACCAGGAAGCGGCGCAAAAATATATTACAGAGGTAGAAAAAACCATTGAGGGTGCTGCGGTTGAAAAATATTGCAGCAACTATACGGTTAATTTGGTGCTTTCTTCTTATATTGCGAAGGCCAAGAATGAACAAATTACTGTTGAAACTGAGATCAATCTCCCTGAGAATAACGCCGTATCCGATATGGATCTTTGCGTTATTTTTTCCAATGCCATTGAAAATGCCATTAATGCTTGCATAGTTATTAACAGCGCAAATGACAGAACCTTAAAAATTGTCTCCAATATCAAAAATAATAAGCTCTACATACAAATCACCAACAGCTTCGATGGCTCGATCATCTTTGTTGACGACATGCCGGTAAGCACAGATAAAAATCATGGTCTTGGCACGAAAAGCATTGCAGCGGTAGTACAAAAATACGCCGGTGTGTATACCTTCTCAGCCGAAGACAGAGTTTTTCAGGCTAGCATTATTTTATAGTGTTTTCTCCGGTTAAAACTGGTTCTCTTCCGAATCCACCTTAAATTCTTTTAGATTAAGAAGCTTCCTTACTCCCCTATTGTCTTTTGTCGTATTAACATTGCCTTTTTCATCGGCTTTTTTAATTACGTAATCTCCAGTGAGCAAGTTATAGTCTTCCTCATCAGCGTTTTCTTCTGTAGTTGTCCCTGTAAAAAATGACCCAAGCGTAGCTCCAATTAGGTACCAACCATCCTCTTGAAATTTAAATCTATAGTGTTTATACCATCTCCAATTACTTCCGCCATAAAATCTTAGTAGAATTGATCCCCTATCAACGGAAATGGTTTCAAAAGGATCTCCCCAGACTCCACCTTCATTTGCTTTCATAATTGCCGTAGCTGTCTTAACAGTTAGTGTGTACGATTTATCCTTGTCTTGAACCAGCACAAAAAGTATTCGAGGAAACGAACTATCCGTATCATCTTCTTTCTCGATCACAGCTGCAATATCGGGCAAAGAATCTTTGTTCAAATCGCCTTCAACAGAACTCTTGATTTTCCACCCCTCCGGAATAAAGCCCTTTAAATCCTTACCCTTCGTAGGAATAGGTGGATTATTATCATCAGCAGAGTTCTGAACGCTTGTTGAAGCGGTCGCACTAACACTTGGTAGTTCTTCCGTGAAAATCTCTTCCTTTTGGCCTTTTCCTAAATTATTTTCCGCAATAATAAATTCATAAGGTTTTCCAGAGATCGTCTGCCATTGAATTTTTTCTGATGGTATGCCGTCCGGTAGATATGTTTGTATGACAATCGTTTTATTGATTAATGTATCAAACTTATTAATAATTCTTTTCTCTATTAATGTATTTTGCTTCTCATCCCATTTTAATTCCACATGCTTAAAATCCTTTATCTCTCCTTCTACAACAACTTCAATAAATTCGCCCTTGCTTAATCCTTTGAGTATTATTGTATTTTTATCTTTTAACGAAGTCGGCTCTTCATAATAGGTTTTAATTACAACTCTAGATTTGGTTTCGTTTTGAATATCTGCTTTGCTTTCAATACTATTAGTGCCTTGGTTCTGAGTTTCTTGTTCATTTTTTATTTGGTTTTGTGTGGGTTCGACGACTTGATTATTGGTCTTTAGACTACTATTCTCAGAGCATCCAACAGTAAGCAATGAAAGCAATAATAACGTGACTATTATTTTTTTCATAGATTTCAACCTACTTTCTCAATCAGTTAACATGTACGTTGCATCTACCTCTCAGTACAGGCAACGTAATATATTCCTAATTCTGGATCTTTCTTCTTTCCTATAAGATCATTATAATCTTATAAACTGATTTAAAATTCTACTCCTACATGAAATGTTGCTTTTTGGTAATGAAATGTAATTTTAATCTTTCTTCATGGACTCAGCCTTTGTTAAAAATTCTTCAAACTTGGCATCAGATTCATCTAACACAGCAAAGGCAGCATCTACTTCTGATTCAGTCGCAGGTTGCGTCAGAACTTTATGTACTTGAGCATAAGCATCTCTTCTTACTTCGACAGCCTGAATAAGAGTGTTATGCAATTCTTGAACTTCCGTAGTTTTTGGCGTATAAGCTTTAAGTTTTTCAAGCAAGGCATTATTCTTTACTGGAAGTGTTTCTGATAACGCTTTTGCTAAAATTTTGCCATCCTTAGCTAAGGCTGCCTCTGTATAAATTTTCAGGATATCACTATTTTCAGGTTCAAAAACTTTACCGAAACTAGTATAGAGATATTCTGAAAAATCGTCTTTAACAGAGGTACTGCTAGGAGTACTAGCAATCGTTATGCTGTCGATACAAGCTTGTAGATTTTTATAAAGTGCACCGTCTGTCTTATCTTTTCCATAAGTAAACGTTACAATATAATTCTTCTTGCCATCAGTAACCATAACTAATGTCATTGTAACCGCATTGCCTTTGGGAGTAGTTAAATTTTGCTGAGATACAACCGCTTCCTTACCGTTGATTTTCTTGCCATTTTCAAAGCTTGTTACTACAACATCATCATATTTACTTTGATATAGTGCTAAAACATCTTTCTCTGTCGCGCTCGAAAGTGGGGCTCCAGCAATTTCTGTTACGCCAAAGGCTGCGGAATCACCTGTTTCCATGTTTACATAAGCGCCATTATCTTGCTTTGCCAAAACGCTTGGAAGTTTAAGGCCAATGCCTTGTTCTGTGGTGACCTCAACCAAACTCTCTGCTTCGGCAGTGGTACTAGTCTCTCCACCACAACTAGCAAGGCCAACAATTATGACCAATAGTAATAGGGCGAAAGTCATCGTTAGTTTAATTATCTTTTTCGTCATAAATCCCCCTTAATATAAATTTATTCTGGCTTTATTTATATGATAGCAAGAAATACTTGCAATAAATCGCCGACTGCATGAAACGGTAGTTTTTCGTCATGGAATGTAATTTCCAGGTATGCTTTTATCATTGTTTTAGTACGTGCTTAACGAACTTTCCCCCAAGATTCAAAAACTAGACCTTGAAGAGATTTCTCTCTCCGAGGTCTAGTTTTCGTTATAGCTTCGACGAACTTTGTCGAATTATGAGGAGGTCAGACCCTTTATTGCCCCTAAATTTAACTCTTGAAGTTACTATCCCTTGAGCGCCGGGTAGCGTATTCTTACTAATTTTTACAAAGGTGTCTGCTCCTAACTTAACTGATTCTATGGCAGACACATTACTGACCAAAGGAATTTCAAAGAACTTCATGCTCTGAATATCGTCTCCACCATATACTGCTTTGTATCCATGAATATACAATTTTTCAATTTGACTTGTGAGATAGTGCGGGATATGTCAAATTTATCTCCCCCTTACCTTACCATAAAAATTATCTTTGGCGTAGCGCCCTCAGCACCTTTTATTTGGGCTCTGACCATCAGATTATTTGCCTTTCCTAAGTCCTCCTGCAGACTTTTGCAGTCAGTACGACGAAGTTTTGCAGAGACTTTCAGCCACGGAAACTAAAAAGAGAGCCGACTGCCCTAAGGCGAATCGGCTCTCCATTAGACCTGTTTGCTGGTCCTACTGAATTGTGTCTAAATTGTGTGAGGGTACGACCCCGTGGAGGAACATGGTTGGGACCCCGGGGGGGACTTTAGCTTGGATTAACTTTGTGTTAAAAAGTCCTAACAGCCCTGACGTAGTTTAATATCCACTTACCGTCCACGTCAAATTGGCCCCAGTTGGCGGCCCAGACAGTATGCCTGTACGCGCTTTGGTAATCGTTCTCGGTAGAATTCCAATAGTGTGCTTGATCAAGGCCTTCATAGAACCCTCCGATAATATTTTTGCTTGCAAGAATTTTACTAAGTTCATCTTTGGATGGTAGGTACCAATCTGACTTGCCACCTCCGTTGTATGCACGTGCTAACCCTGCTGCATATTCGGTACCTGCCCCATTCTGTGCAATGATTTTGTCTGTGTTTGCTGAACCAGTACCGTATGCGGGACTTGTTCCTCCTATTTGTTCATCTAGTATAGCCCATTGTATCCCTGTGCTTTGGTCTGCTGTAGTAGCAATTAGGCCATGCTGTTCATTAGCATCATACCCAGGGTCGTCAGATTGGAGGATATAAGCGACTATGCCGCCACCGTAAGTGTCACCAATGTTTAGTGCGGTTGCCGGGAACACGGCTGTGACAACGCCTGAATTAGCAGGATTTGTATTCGTTGTTGCTCCCGCTACTGTGAAGAAGTTTTCAGCTACACCCGTTAAGGTGTATCCTGCTTTTGCTGTTAATGTGATCGTTGCTGTATACACGGTGCTGACTGCAAATGTTGCGTGTGCTGGTGACCAAGCTACCGTTCCCGTGTATTCTGTTGCTGTGGTTGTCGTTACCGGCGTTGCTCCATTGACTGGCGCTGTTACTCCTGGGATTGCTGCAATGTTGATTACTGTAGCTGCGGTTGCAGGGAACACGGCTGTGACAACACCTGAATTAGCAAAATTTGTATTCGTTGTTGCTCCCGCTACTGTGAAGAAGTTTTCAGCTACACCTGTTAAGGTGTATCCTGTTTTTGCTGTTAATGTGATCGTTGCTGTATACACGGTGCCGCCTGCAAATGTTGCGTGTGTTGGTGACCAAGCTACCGTTCCCGTGTATTGATCTGTTGCTGTGATTGTCGTTACCGGCATTGCTCCATTGACTGGAGCTGTTACTCCTGGGATTGCTGCGATGTTGATTGTAGCTCCTATTATTGGCCCTTTCTCCGTACTTGTTTGTGTTCCGGTGTAACTGCCTGTACCTGTTATTGTTGCTTTAACAAACTTCCCTGCATTATCCGCGATTGGTGTATACGTGCTAGAAGTAGCGCCTGCAATATTTATATATGTTCCACCTGCGGTATCGGAGATGGTCCACTGATACGTTCCCGTCGCCCCAGCCGGTGTCGGTGTCGCAGTTAATATCTCCCCAACTACGGCATTTCCTGTCACGGTAATAGCCGTTACCACTACGGGTCCGCCACCGCCTCCTCCGCCTCCTGGCGGTGCATTATTCGTCCCACTCACCACTACCCCACCGACCATCGCTGTCAGACCGCTGGCTACCGTGGTCGTGTTCGTAGGCGTCCGTTCTATAGTCACACCACCGGCATTAATATTAGCTGTGGTAATCTGACCTTGACCGGTTATATTCGATGCTGCATTGGCATTCAGTGTGGTAATGCTCGACCCACTGGGTAGATTGATACTTGCTCCGCTCGATTCAACGTTTACCTGCGCGAATGCTCCAATGAAGGTCACCTGAACACCTGCAGGAATTACTACATCCACAAAGCCGCTTCCGCTAGCGCCTACAGCCTCAAGTATTCCATCAGATTCCATGCTGACTCCGGCAAGACTGGTAGTCCCTTGAGCGACAAGCCGCACATTCCCTCCATCCGGTACGTCAACGACGACGGACTGACCGTTAAAGTTGTACATGATGATGCTGTTGGGTCCGCCGCCATTGATGATGGTTTTCCCTTTGACGGTGACATCTCTCAAAGTGACGTTACCGTCTCCGATACTTCCGCCTAAGAGAAGGTCTCCTTCAATGATGGTATTCTTCAGGGTGACATCAGGAGCACTGATGATGACACTGCCCTGGATGGTCTTGCTTCCTGTTTCCGGTCCATAGGTTCCGGCTGTGCTGTATTTCTCTTCAACAGGGATCTGTTCTTTGGCAATCACTAAACCTGTGAGAACAGCAGAGGGAACAACACTACTGCCTCCCAGACCTAAGACTTTACTAGAAAGTTTCAGTTTGGTTTGCAGGTGGTTTGCTGTCCCTGCGGGGAGTGTCTGCGCTGTCAATACCAAGGGAGAGGATGATTTGGCTGCTAAGACTGCTCCCGTTAGCGCATCTGCGAAGTTTGTGCCTATGGCAACATAGAGGGTATCAAAGTTAAGTTCGCTGGCAAAGTTCTGCAGGATGGCTACGTTAGTAGCGTATCTGTCAATGCCTGCCAGTCTGGTTGGACCTGGTACACTGTTAGCTACGTTTTCGCTGATTACACCTATCCCGCCGACCACATAGGTCTGTCTGACTGTGTTGTTGTGAAAATAGTCGCTAATACTAGTAGATAAACTGTCTTTCGCTGTCAATAAGATCGGCATCCCAAGCTTGGCTGCGATACCCGAGATCGAAAGCGCATCGGGGAAGTCACTGCCTGTGGCGAGGACTACTTTACCGGTGTTTCCGATCTTTTGCGCGATTTTGACCGAGGTTTCATATCGATCATCACCATAGATCCGTTCTATGGTCGCTGATGTGCCTGTTTTCAAAGCGTCTTCCACACTTTGGGATACGGCACCTAATCCACCCGCGATGAAGAGGTGTTTGACCCCTAGTCTTTGTAATTCTGTGAGCGTATCGGCATTTAGTTGGTTCGATGCTGTCAGAAGGATTGGCCCACCGTATTTCTGGGCTAACGGTCCGGCACAAAGGGCATCCGCGAAGTGATCTCCTCTGGCTAGCACTGCGTAGTCTGAGGTCTCCCAGCCTTTCTGGGATACGGCTACAGCTGTTTGATACCTGTCTGCTCCGGCAAGCCTGTCTGTGGTTGTCCCTGAAGCTGACATTGTCTTCGCGCCTGTCTCCGACGCTTGGGCTGTAGATTGGGAAAAGACTGGGCTTATGAAGGCCTGGGTAAGCAAAAAGATGATGGCAAGTGACCACACAAAGTTCTTTCTTCTTTTAATATGCATTGATTATTCTCCTTTTCGTTTTTTTTCGCATCTAAATTACAGAGTCTTTTCTCGGATATTACTTCTTCGTTACCATAACATAGAATATTGGAAATCAGTTGCCGTCTGCATGAAGTGGTTGTTTTTCGTCATGAGATGTAAATTCCTCCGGTGTAATAATGCCGCCGTCAAGTAATTCCCAATTATTTCTCGGTAAGCACGGAGGAAAGTCATGGTCTTGGCATTGCCTCTTGTGCAAAAAACAATCCTGTATCCTTTACCCTTTCCCAAACATCATCAAACCCTGAATCAGGATAAGGAATATCGCTGCGATATGGACAGAGCTCAAGGGTAAAGGTCGGAATTTTGAGTGACCGGGTCCAATCCGCAATCCCAGCACCCCAATTTCCTGAGGTATGTATTTTCCCTCCTTTTTCATATCCGGTGAGGTTTACAAGTCTGTTTGTCATCGGTTCTAATAGATCATTAAAAGAACCGCAGTTTTTATCCGACCAAAAAATATATTCGCCTTGGGTATGATAGGACACGACAATCATAAAGCTATTATTTTTAACTAGATCCATGACAGCCATTACTTCAGGTTCGGTCATGGGTTGGGTTCCTTTATAGTTTTGTGAACTTGGAACCTGGGTATCGCTTGATTTTACATCCCAACCGACCGGAAAATTTCGATTGAGGTCTACACCGTTGATATTCGCCTTCCAACTGGCGTAACCCAATTGTGGATAGAATAGACGCATTTGCTTAACTTTTTGAGGATTATTTACGGCTGATAACCCGTTTTGCACTAAATTGACCCCGTCCGGATTGACCATGGGCACGATGTAGAGTGTTACATTGTCCAAAAGCGTTTTGACATTATAACTATCGAATGCTTCATCATAGGTATAGGCATAGGCGTATTCATCAATCATTTTCATCAGGAAAGAGGTCGTCATATATTCCCTGGCATGCATACTGCCATTCAGAAAGACTTTCTTTTCTCCCTTGCCAAGTTTAAGAAGTAACAGCTCTCTACTTTCTACAGATTGGCCTATAGTTTCTAATTGTACAGCCTCAGGATAAAGTTCTTGAATTGTTGCCGCGTCCTTGCGCATTTGCTCATAGCTATATTCTACATAAGGATTGACTACACTACTTTTCTGCCTCAATCCTCTTACTAATTCAGCCGATAAAGCCTGCGTCCCACCGAAGCAGGTAATCGTTGATACGGTTCGAAACTTGGAAAGTTCTTGAACCTGTGCACTAGGGTTGATCAATAATACAGGGGCTTTGGTTTGGGCGGCGAGCATGCCTCCCGTTATAGCATCTGGAAATTGGAGACCGGATGCTATATAAATATTGGAGGCACCCGGAGCAAAATAATTGGCGATCTGACGCGAGGTATCATATCTGTCTTTGCCGGCGAATCGTATGAATTCCGCATCCGGTTGAATCTGCTTTAACTCCGCTTCCACTTCAGCAGATACTGCCGCTGTTCCCCCGGTAATATAGAATTGGGAAGGTTTAATTGAACTTATATAGTCTTTAATTGAATCCGGTAGTCGATTGTTCTCGCTAAAAAGTATCGGCCAGCCATTGGATGCAGCAATGCTGGAAATCGATAGGGGATCGGGAAAATTTTCACTAGCAGCAATAACAATTGGTGTCCCTATCTGCACATTCAATTCTTTGGCAATCAAATGGTCTGTTTCAATCTTGTTTTCACCGCTGATTCTCGTAATGTTTGCACACCCGATATCCGCTAATTTACTCTCAAAATCTATTTCTATTTGATCCCTGTCCCCCACAAGGTAGACCATGCCGGCAGCATTTAAGTGCTTGGCAATGAAATCAAAGGCTTCTTTCGTTTGATTGGCACTGGGCCCTACTAAAAGTAAGGCTGCTTTTTTTTGATACGCTAAAACTGCTGCCGGAAGAGCATTCGCAAAACTATTTCCAGGAACAAGGACAATATTTTCTACGGTATCGCTGCTATATTTTTCGGCAATCGCTTTGGCTGTTTCATACCTATCTGCTCCCCAAATCCTTGTGACCTCCGGTGTTTGTGTTGAATTTATCGAGGGGGTGGCTGCAATTGCGCAGGTGTTAAATAGCATAAAATTTGTTACAACAAGTACCGTAAAGAAGACCATGATTCTATTTCTTTTCATTTTTCTCCCCGATTGTCTTTTTCATAAATTAAGACCTGCTTTCTTATTTAGTTCCACAATTAACAGCAGGAAGCACAGACAAGCGCCTTTCTGCAGTCCTCACAGAATAACTCGTGCTCTAGAAAACCCCGCTTTCAGCGATAAAGAAGCACAGCCCATTATATGCATGGTAGCTGCATTGCTTTTCTACCACAATATATAGTCTAGCATCTATTCACCCCTCTAAAGTTACGTTTCATGACGTAAAAACAACATGTCGTGCAGGTCGGTCAATTTAGACGTTTCTTTTGTAACGATTCTGGTATAATGGATACTAAAAAAGCCTACACTTATTGAAACAGGAGTAATAACTATGAGCACAATATTGCTACTTCTCCTGGCCATCGCGCCACCGGCTACTTTAATGGTTCTTATCTACTGGATGGACAGAAATGAACCGGAATCGCTGAAAAATGTCATACTGGCGATGGTCATAGGTGCTATGAGCATTATTCCGGCTATCATAATCGAGCTGGCTTTTGAATCCGTGCCCATTTTTACCCTACCCGGCCTTGATGGCCGCTTTTACGAGTCATTTCTTCTGGTTGCCCCTTCGGAAGAACTTGCTAAGTTCTTCTTCATCTATCTCTTTATCAGGAAAAAGGCTTTTTACAATGAAATTATTGATGGCATCGTCTACTATGGTGCCGGAGCGCTTGGCTTTGCTCTTCTTGAAAACATCTTCTATGTATTAGATCATGGTTTTTCCACCGGTGTGATGCGGGCGTTCACATCTATTCCTCTTCATGCCTTTTGTGGGATAATCATCGGTTATCACGCTGGCCTGGCCAGGTTTATGTATCGACTGAAACCAAAGCGCATTATCTTCCGTGGTCTTCTTCTTGCTTACCTGACCCACGCGCTCTTTAACACCCTTGTTTCCGCTGACAGCATGCTTACCCTGCTCTTTATCCCCCTGGTGGGCATAATTTACTACACCGGTTACAAGGTTTTGAACCGGGGCAGACAGATGTTGATTCCCGGAGATCAGGTAGCACAGACTTCAGCTACACCCGTGGTCACGAATTCTAGCCCTGCGACGGCGGGTGGCTTATCCGTTCAGATACTTGTTTCTCCTGCGATTACCAGCAACGCTCAGCCTCACGCGATTCCGTTCACAAATTACCGTTCTGAAGATATTCTCACCGACAGCGACGCCAGAAAGTATCTGGTTCCAAAGAAGGAAAAGTGGAAAGCCTGGATCAGCAGGCTCCTGCTTATTTCTACCGGGCTGCTCTGGCTGCTCGTCTTTTATGGCGATGCTCCCCCACCGGATGAGTTGTGGGAACTGGTCCTAGGGATGATTTTGCTCACCATCATTCCTTTCATGATCGGCCTTCTGCTCGAAGTATCTTACCAACGAAGGAAGCGGAGAAAAATTTATGTAGACGATCAAATTCCTGACATTCGCGAAGTAAGCGTTTAACGAACTTCTCCCCAAGACGCGAAACTAGACCTAGAAGAGCTTATCTCCTCCTAGGTCTAGTTTCTTTTGCTTAGGGGTATGCGATTAGATTTCTCTTATCCCTTTATTTTGCGAATGGCACCGAAACTCTTTTCCTAATATTCGTGTTTAATTCTGTAGTTAATTCATCAGCCGCACTTAATATTTCGTCTAAGTCAGCACCGTGAGCGGACGATGGATCTTTGATCATAGAGTTAAATGTTTGTAGGGTAGCATTAACGGCGTTTAATTCTTTTAATGTTAATTCATCTTTATCCCAACCATTTTTAATTGCTAAAGTTGCAACTTCATTATAAACCTCTACAAGTTTTATATTCTTGCCCTCGAGCTCCTTTAACTTTCTAAGCTCCTCCATTACAGATGCATCCTTGGAATCAGCAGGTTTTGTTGTTTCTTGGGATTCTGCTGGCTTTTCTGGTGCTGCCGTTGGGGTTGTTTCTCCGCCGCACCCAGCAAGCATACCAGTTGTTAAGATAAGGACAAGTAGCAGTGGAATAATTCTCTTCATTATGTTTTTCCCTCCAATATTTTTTATATGTCATAAGACTGACATAGTTAGTATAAGCTAAAAAGCTTTCTTACATTTCATCACTTGCATGAGATGTATCTTTTACGTCATGAAATGAACAAACAGATGCATTGTCAAAGGATCTTGACCATGCACTATAGTCCCTCTGTATTTGGATCTATGGTACCGTACAGCAAAACCCCGCCTGTCGATAAGGCGGGGCTTAAAAAGTTAGTTATATTCTCAATCATCTGTCTTTTTTGCTACCTTACTTAATCGTTATACTGTCAATACAAGCTTGTAGATATTTAGCAAGTGAGCCGTCTGTATTAGCACTTTCATTAGTGAAGTTGATAAGATAATTCTTCGTGCCATCAGTAACGATAACTAATGTCAGTGTAAGATCATCGCCTTCTGCCGTTGTTAAAGTAATCTGAGTTTGAAGCGCTTCTTTACCGTTAAGTTGTAACCCATTTTTAAAGCTTTTAATGGCAACATTTTTATAGGCGCCTTGGTATGTGTTTAAAAGAGTGTCCTCTGTATAGGTGGAAATCTGGTTTCCGGCAGCGTCGACTACATCAAACGCTACATTTTCACCCGTTTGCTTGTCAATATAAATACCATCAGCTTGCCTTACCCATTTGCTTGGAATCTTAAGATTAATGCCTTCAGTGGAAGTAACCTCAACCAAACTCGACGATGTGCCTGAGGTACTCGCTGGCACGCTAGGGGTACTCGTGTCTCCGCCACAGCCAACAAGGATAAATGACGTAACGAATAATAGTGCGATCATGGTCGTTAAAACAAGAATCTTTCTCATGCGCAATCCCCTTTCAATTTTATTTTTCTCTTATTGTGTCTTTCCTAACTATAGTTTTTATCGTGTTCCACCGCCACTGCCACCACCGCTAAAACCACCGCCACCACCAAAGGAGCTTCTTCCGCCACTCCCTGAGGAACGTGCCGTTTGTGCCGCATGGTAGGATGCTCTGGTGTATCTATGGGCAAGCAGATAATAATGTTGGGCGTTTTCGCTATATTGGGTCGCATTTGGATAGACCTTTTCAAATTGTTCGATCACCTTATCCGCAATGCCTAACAGTGTTGCAAAGGTAAGGTAATCCTGCCAAATGATACTTTCGGCAATTGACCTCTCGCCAATCAGGGAGAACTCAAGGAGATATTTCTTAAAGCCCATAATATTTATGAGCAAATTTTCTCCGCGCTGTGAAAGCCCTAAAGGTTTTGCTTGTTTTGAGGGGTCATAGCTATCAATTATCATTAACGTATTTTGACCGTCTTGCTTTGCAGCTTCGATAATGCCCATGATAGTTGTATGATTTGTTTTACAATAGTTTTCCAGCTCACGCTCTTGTAAAATCTGGTCGCTGCTGCTGGCTAAAACCAATACATCATAGAGCATCTTTGTCGCTAGCCCTGTAAACTGGGGTGGATGGTCAAGTCTTAGGGAAATGCTCTCTTTTTCTTTGCCAAACAAACCAACCGTCTTCTCACTCATAGGCTCCAGACAACCTGCGTTAATCAGCTTTAGAAATGCCGAACCGATAAGATCCCCGTCATCGTCTGTTTGATCAAAATCCCTTGCTAATACAAAGGCAGCTTCTAAATTCCCTGCGATAGGTGTTTCCCGAAAATAATCCGCATTCTTATAAAGGGCGAGTATCTTCTTTTTCCGTTTCCCTTTTCGTGCCAGAAAATAGATAATTACAACAACAGGAAGAGCCATGATCGCAAATCCTATAACAACATCATAAGGGCCAAGCTCCTCCTCAGACAGTACAGAAGAACTTCCACCCGTACCTGTCTTATCATCGTAATCGCTGCCTTTAAATGCCTGTGCTTTTACAGCTTCAAAGGATTTGTCCACCACTCTTGTGGGGTTAATCAAGCCTTTATTGAGCTGTAACAGTATAATTACGCTATCAGTCTTCGAGGATAAGGGTTTTTTGGTATAAGCTACTACTTGACCGTTTTCAAAATTGATTTGCCCGTCAAAACCAAACGCCCATATTCCAGCGTGATTAGCATCCAGCTTTACTCCATCCTGCATGGTAATTTTTACCGTTACATCCGTAGGCAAGGTCCCCATACCTGGGTTGATAAACTGGAAATTAAAACCGTCGAAATCCGTATACCCACCAACAAACTGATTGATTTTGTACTCAATGGCATAGCGTTTTTCCCCATATTCGCTGATTCCCCAGCAAAGCTCGTAGCCCTTATTGGTTTTTACCAACCCCAATTTTCCTGCTTTTTCTTTAAAGCTGGCTTTTACATCCCAATCTTTCATGAGCGTATAGGGGCCGCTTGCATCGGAAACAAGAAGGTCCGATAGGCTCATCTCACCTAAATTCTCTATGGGAATATAGCCCTCCGTGCCCTCCGTGAAATTACAATTCCATGTCTGGGTGATATAGGCCGAGCCATCCTTATAAATGACAACATCAACCTTGATGTCAGATACCTTATTAGCTCCCAAGGCGGCTGGGGACATGAAAGCAAGCAGCAATAACGCACAAAATAGAGTGGTAATAATTTTTTTCACTTAGACTCCTCCATTTTCCTGTTAATACTTACTTCATACTCGGCATATTGGCTTTTTCCTCCACTGCCTCTAAATAAGCGCGCTTTGCAAAACCAAGAATACCTGCAATCATCGATGCAGGGAACATACGGATGGCACGATTTAACTTTGTCACATTATCGTTGTAAATCAGCCTACTGGTACGCACGATGTTTTCATATTGATTCACAGAATCCATTGTTTTGATGTAGGTCTGATCCGCCTTTAAATCAGGATAGCTTTCTGCCACCGCCATAATTTTCCCCAACGCCTCTACCAGGAAATTCTCCTGTTGTTTTACATCCTCAGGTGAAGAGTCCCTCGTGATCGCGCGTCTTGCTTTAATGGTATCTGTCATCGTTTTGTATTCGTGAGCGGCATACCCTTTGGTTAAATCTAAAAGGGAAGCTAAGGCATCCCAGCGTGAGGATAGCTGAACACCAATTTGTGACATCGCATTATTAATGTTTTCATCCAATACCACAAAGGTACGCTGCACTGAAATTACCCAGAAAACAAGTATCCCAATAATGACTCCAATTGCAATGATATAAGACATGCTTATTCCTCCGTTTTCAATTTTTATAGCGTTCTAAGCTCCAGATAAACATTTTCCGAGCTGGTTATAGCAAAGCCCCGGCCGCAGATACGGGCGGGGCTTAAAAAAAGACAGAAATGTTATCTGTCTTTATTAAAACTTTATTGCCTTATTTAATCGTTATACTGTCAATACAAGCTTGTAGATTTTGGGCAAGTGCGCCGTCTGTGTTAGCACTTCCATAACTTAAAGATATAATATTATTATTAGTGCCATCAGTAACGATAACTAATGTAGTTGTAAGAGCATTGCCTTTTGGAGTTTTTAAAGTCAACGTAGATTGAAGAGCTTCTTTACCATTGATTCTTTTACCATTTTCAAAGCTTTTAATTACAATATCTTCATATTTAGATGCGTAGGTCGCTGACACATTTTCTTCTTTCCAGTCAGAAAGCAGTTTTCCAGCAGTCTCTCCTACCCCACAATTTACAGTATCACCAGTTTTCATGTTAACATAAGCACCATTATCTTGCTTTGTCATATCACTTGGAAGCTTCATGCTAATGCCTTGATCCGTAGTGACATCAACCAAACTCACTGATGGGCTAGTTGTACTCTCTTCTGCACCACAACCAGCAAGGCTAACTGTCATAACAAATAATAATGCGATAGTGGTAGTTAGAGTCATAATCTTTTTCATCATAAATCTCCTTTTTTAAAATATTATTTTCCATCTAGATTTATTAATATTATAGCTTGAGATATTTGAAATAAATTGCCACCCGCATGAAACGGTTGTTTTTCGTCATGAAATGTAACCATAAACAGTCCTTCAATTAGTTTTCCCTTTCTATGGTTATTTCACCGTTTTGAGAAACTATAATCATAAAATTTAATTAACCCTCCATAATTGATAAATATTTTTGTTTTTAATGCTATAATTAAGTGTTATTTATTATAATCTGGCCTGTGGTTAAGGTTGAAAGGTTTCGTATTCAATGCAGGACAAAAAAGGGTACAACAAAAAAACCCCAGAAAAGAAGGATTTTTCTTTTGTGCCTTTAGTCACAACGAAAGGAATAACATCTTAATGCTACAAATTGCAATATGCGATGACAATAATACAGAATTATTGTTAATTAAACAAATCGTAGAGACGTTTAAGGCTTTACATATCTCTAAATATAATATTAAATGCGACACTTATAAGAGCGGCCTGGATTTGCTTATGGCAACAGAAAATGGAATAAGCTACGATCTTTTAATTTTAGATATTGTAATGCCTTTGATGACAGGTATTGAGGTTGCAACTGAGATTAGAGTAAAAAATAAAATCTCGAAAATAATATTTTTAACGACATCACGCGAGTTTGCCGTGGATTCTTACAAGGTAGATGCTTTTAATTATCTTTTAAAGCCCATAAAAAAAGAGGGGCTTATTTCCATTTTAGAAAAAGCTTGCGCGGATATTACTGATAAAAGAGATAAGCAAATTATTGTAAGGTGCAAAACGTGTTTAACGAAAGTTTTTTTACATAACCTTGAATATATCGAGGTTTTAGGGCGGACATTATTCTTCCACTTAACAAGCGGTGAGATTTTAGAAAGCTTTGGTACAATGAGCCAGCTTGAGAACGACTTGCTTAGCGATAAACGCTTTATTAAGCCCCACCGCTCTTACATAGTGAATATGGACTGTGTGCACCGTATTACCGATAACGCTATCATCACCTTTTCAAATAAATCTATTCCCATCTCTAGAGAGCTCTATAAGAATATTAAAAAGACGTATATTAGTTATTCGTTTGAAGGATTTAAGAACCTCTAAAAGGTTCAAAGACCTCCGAGCAATATTATGAATAATAAAAACACCGACTTTTTAAATCAGTGAATTTGTTTTTTTGTTGCCTTCAAGTTGGACTTTCGGTTGAGTGGATGCTAGTACAGCACCTGTTAGAGCTCAAATATACCCTCACAAAATAACTCTCGCGTTAAAAACCCCACTTTCAACGGTAAAAGAGTACAGCCCGCAATATTTTTGCACGGTGGCCGCTATGCTTTTTGTTCCAAAACCATGGTTTTCTTCTGCACTTACGGGCATATCCTCAACGAATTTGACCTCGCCTATGAAGTTGTTACTAACTTGAATAAACAGCTTATCATTTTTAGACTTGCAGCTAATATTTATCCTTCTATCATTGATATCTTTGATATTCATACAGGCATTGATAGCGTTTTCTATGGCATTAGATAGGATAATGCACAAATCCATATCAGACACTTCACATTCCTTAGGAATATATACCTGAGACTCTACCATAATTCTTTCATTTTTAGCCCTGTTTATATAGGGCGACAAAATCAAATTCACAGCATTGTTGTCACAGTATTTTATAGACACTGTGTCATCAATGCTTTGTTCGATTTCAGTGATATATTTTTTTATTTCTACAAGCTTGTCGTCAGCCAAATAACCATTGATCAAGTGTAAATGGTGACGCAGGTCGTGGCGATAAAGTATTGTTTTTTCCTCGGACTCTTTCAACGTTTCAGCGCGAGCCTGTAATGCAGACACCTGCATTGCTAATATGTTCTGTTCGTTTTGCATGATAAGCTGTTCTCTGGTTTGCTTAAAAAATTGCAAAATTAACACGTAAGCAGCAATAACTAAAATAGCAACCGACGTGTCAAGCCATAAAAGAGGTTCCTCTCTCACAAGTTCTACGTCATACCTTCCCAGTAAATAAGTAAAGGCATTGTAGGAAAGCGGTATCATGCAAAACGTTGCCCAGCCTTTATTTGTATTGCGTAGCATATAGCGAAATAATGGACTAAAATACTTATAGACGATAAACGTCATGGGTAGATACATAACTAAGCAAACAACACTTACTATCGCATCATTATAGCCAAAATAAGCATAAACAATATGCCCTAACAAAATAGGAGGAGAGGATAAAACAATAACTGTCAGAAGCACAAAAAAGAGCTTTATCCCTTTATACTTCGAAATAAACCAGAATCCTATAAATAAAGGCACCTGTACAAATATAGGGTATAGAATCATAAAACTTTGAAAACCCAAACTAAGCCAAACAAACCCACCACAGACGAGTAAGATGGTCATAATTAGCCCCATCAAGTAGATACCCTTTCTACGCTTCACCTCAAAATCCAAAAGCATGTACATCAAGGTGATACTATATCCAATGGTAACAAAGAATTCTATCAGATCCATCATTGCTTGCTACCTCAATTCTACCAACAATCAATCTGTCTATTTCTCTCCAATTATGTATATTTATGCTTATATAATAGTTTACACTAATTTCAACCATGTGCGGTTCCATTTCATGACGTAAAAACGACATCTCGTGAATCTGGAAACGCATACTCCTCGCCTACCAACACAAAAAAAACTACTTTTCAGAAAAAGTAGTTTTTTTGCCCTTAGGCTATGCAAATAGTTGATATTCACTATTCAACTATACTTGAATCGATTTGTTCCAAGGTCCTCGATTTTTGGGGATGGAATGGGAGCGGGACAATTTGCTGTAAATTTGATTACAGCCAGAGACAAAAACTTTAACACTAGCAATGAGTAGTAACACCATCATTATTATTAAAATCCAAGCAAACATAGTTTACTCCTCCTTCACTATTTTTATTTATGCTATATACTTGATTTCATTATATCAGCAGTGTCCCTGTACCGCCTTTCAGGGAATGATTCAGGGACTGGATGTCATCTGTTTAAAAAATGCAAAAAAACCCCCTCACTAAGGAGGGGAATAGAAGGAGGAGAATGTTGCGGCAAGTTAATATTTCAACCGTAAACTACGGGTAGTTTTTGACAGGCATCATGTTATGTAAATTTCAACCAATTTACTGTACATTTATCTCTCTAGTGAGGATAATAACAAAAACAAATGCCATTTCTATGACATTTTCATACCATTATAAAAACTTTTTTGTTGTCTATTGCTTCCAAGGCGCGAGGCTATGTCAACAAATAGTAAATAACGGGTGACTAAGATATACTGGGGAAAAGGTACTAAGAGTTAACATTGAAAAGCGGTTAAAGGTGGTAAATAAGTCATGAATACAATCAATAAATCGAGCGTGCAATCCGCGCTGGACAGTTTTCTCAACCGTGAGGTGTACCTGCACCTAGAGACGACCAACGGAGCTTATGCAGTGCATACTCAACAGAGCAATATGTCAGTGGGCGCATATATCCGCAATGGTCGCATCTCTTTTGGTCGTGGGGTTATCACTGGGGACGGTCCGTACCGGGTCGGTCTAAAGTTGGAACTTGGCTGGGTATATGCCGAAGGACTGACTGATTTTGAAATAACTCCAGAAGGACAGCTATTGCTTGCTGGTCATGATCAAGAAGGACGCCTCGCAGTGGCTCTGGAACTGAGTTTATCTCCGTTTAAACTATAGGCTTATGAGAACCTGCTGTACGGGTTCTAAATAATTGCCCGAAAATCAAATTTTATGTAGGAGGAGTATTCTTTGGAACAACATGTTCTCGTAGTATTTCCCCATCCAGACGATGAAACGTTTGGCTGTGGTGGAACCATAGCCCAGTTTGCTAAATCAGGCGTACCAGTTACTTATATCTGTGCTACTATGGGCCAAATGGGGCGCAACATGGGTAAGCCCTTCTTTGCCACCCGAGAGTCATTACCTAATGTTCGAGAAGCAGAGTTGGCAGAAGCATGCCAGGCAATTGGCATCCAACAGGTGATTAACCTTGGCTTACGTGATAAAACGGTTGAATTTGAAGACCCAGAACTCTTGACCGATCGCATCGAGCAAATCCTCCGAGAGATTCGGCCTTCCCTAGTCCTTACCCACTATCCGGGATATGCAGTGCATCCAGATCACAATGCTCTTGGTGAGGTGACTATTCGAGCCATCTCTCGTCTCTCCGTTCAAGACCGCCCAGTCGTCTATGCCCATGCTTTTTCTCACGACTCTCTGGATGTACTCGGCCCGCCGGATATCGTCAACGATATTACAGCCCTGTCAGACCTGAAGCTAGCCGCCATCCGGGCACATAAGTCACAATCACAAGGAATTCTTGCCCGTATCGCCAAAGGTCAGTTCGCTGAGCAGTCGTTTGAGAGCTCATTTAGTCATCTGCTCGAGAGCGAATCCTTTTGGACCTACAATTTTTCCTAAGGGCAACTTACTATTCATTTTAAAGCAAAGCCCCCACTCAGAACACTCTACCCTTATAGAAACAGTAACTTAGAAAACAAAACAAAACAAAACAAGACAAGACATATCACACAACCGAAAAAACACCACTTTTCTAATCAAAAAGTAGTGTTTTTGTGTCTTAAGTAGGCCATAGACAATATATCACATATTCAACTAAGCGTGAATAGATTTTGCCAAAGGTCCTCTGTTTTGTCCAGAGATTGGTTGGAATTTCTTGTAGATTTGATGACCAGCAGAAATTATGATTTTAACACTTGCAATTGCTAATAGAACCATCATCGCTATTAAAATCCAAGCAAATACTGTTTCAGCCATGGTTTTATTCCCCCTTTTATCTATGCTATGTATTTGTTTTCATTATAACAGACTGAAAACAACAAAGATAGTGATAGTTCGCACATTCTCAAAGTCTTACTCTTCTGATAAATTAATATTTTCAAACTATTATGTAAACAAGGTTTATCGACCCAAATATATCGAGCCGGAGAGTATTCACGGGGGTAAACTGACCGGTATCTTTAAGGTCGAAGGTGCTGCGGCCTTGTATTTCATGTTTGACTTAAAGGAAGGTCAACGCCTCGAGGATGTCAAGCCTGACAATAAGGTTCATTCTATACTATTAACTACTCCTCAACTAATGGATGACTCTTTTTAGAAAAGATAAACTGTCAACCTTAAATAGCATCTTATCCTGAACTATTTCGGGATAAGGTGCTATTTGAATCTCAAGTTTATAGATAATAAGGTAGTAGAGCATAGAATTTGCAGGCAGCACTAATATCTGAAACCGGGCAATACTCGTTCGTCCTATGAGCCATTTTCTCTATACCCGCGCCGAAGCCAATCGTCGGAATCCCCAGCTTTCCGGCAGAGGCTACGCCGTTTGTCGAGAAATTCCACTTATACATCACAGGTTCTTGACCCGTCAAATTCTGATACGTTTGAATACATCCCTGAGTGAGTTTATGATCTAGCTTAATTTCCCAGGCAGGAAGGAAAGAATGTAGAGTTATTGCTTCGCCCTTCCAGCTTGTTCCAACGGCATCATGGATTTCCCACGAAGCATCTGTTCCAGAGATGAGCGCCTCCATTTCCTTGCCTAGGGTTTCTTCATTTTCACCTAAGGTCATTCTGCGGTCAATGTAAATAGTACAAGTTTCGGGAATCGCATTGAGTGAAACAGCTTCACTCTCAATTTTTGTTAACGCAATCGAAGGCCGTTCTCCCGAAAGCTGCAGATACTTTTTGCCTAATTCCTCAACTCGTCCAATAATTTGAGCCATCTTATAAATTGCATTGACCCCTTTTTCCGGGGCTGCTCCGTGCGCGGAAACACCCTGAACACTAATCTTGTAAATTGCTCTGCCAAGATGTCCTAAAGAAATCTGCAAATGGCTCGGTTCGCAGATCACAACATAGTCGGGGTTCAAATCATTGTCCACGATTGCATGATAAAGTCCTTCGCCATCATAATCTTCTTCCATAACAGAGCAGCAAATATAAATGGTTTTCCCTTTGTCCAGACCCAGTTTCTTTATAATGGCACCAGCGTAAACAGTCGCCGCCACAGAACCTTTCATATCGGAAGCTCCGCGGCCATAAAGTTTTTCATCAATGATTACGCCGCCATACGGGTCAACTTCCCACTTTTCAGGATCGTTGACTGCTACATGATCAATGTGGGAATCGAACAGTAATCTTTCAGATCCATTTCCGATAACGCCAATTACATTACCTATTTTGTCAATCATGACCTTGTCGTAATTCAAGCTGCGCATTTCGTCCGCTATCCGGTTGACTGCCTCGCCTTCATGGCCGGTGCGGCTTTCAATTCTGACCAAATCACTTGCAAAAGTAACTAATTGTTTTTCCAGTGTCGTTACTGTTTCACTTACTAGCGTATTCATATTACCTGCACATACTCCTTCTGCCGACTTCTCAGCTTACAATTTCAAGCCTTCTAGGGTCCTTGAGCTACTTGGCACCTGTTTCCGTTTCATAGGGCCAGTTATTGATACCCCCTAGATTATAGACATTGGTATAGTTCATGTCAGCTAGTGCTTTAGCCGCACTAGCGCTTCGGTTTCCGCTTCGACAGTACACGAATATTGGTACACTCTTGTCCGTCAGCTTAACGGTAGCCTGTGTCTTGATTTCCTCGACAGGGATTAATATGCTCCCTGGAATTCGCTTTTCAGCGTTTTCTGGCACAGTCCTGACATCAAGTAGCACAATCCCTTTTTCCGTGGAGAGTCGTTCTTTAGCCGTTTCACTAGAAATAGTTTGATAGGTCACTTTCTTTTCAGTTTCGGATTGAACTTGAGCACATCCTGCTATGCTCAGGAAACTCACTACAACAGCTAAAATGACCCATGACATAGATTTCTTCATAGCGCGATTTTTCATAGAGTACTTTCTCCTAATCTTTTCTAATGTATTTTCCAATTGTGAGAATTCCTCCTCAACAAGCGGGAGTAGCTCTCTGTTCTCTGTTCTTTGTTCTCTGCTTTCGCAACGAAAGCTTACTGCTATGTAATAATCATTCTATCTCATTTCAATAGTCTAAACAATAATAATTTCATTTGAGACTTAATATTGGAGATATAAGATATGTGGTATAAGATTTAACGCGTAATCGTAAAAAGACAGGACCACTGTTTTAAGTGGTCCCGTCTTCATCTAAACGACTTATACTTCTATAGAATACATTGGTGAGGGATTTGGGGCGAGGATTACAAAACACGACATATCGTCGTCTCCTGTGTTAGTTAGACTGAACACTTCAGTTCCTTTGCAATGAATAACATCGCCTTTCATAATTTGGTAGTCCTTACCGTCTACGCCCATTTGCCCTTGACCTACAAGGACATGAATGATTAGGTCACTTTGCTCATGGTTATGGGGGGGTACTCCTTGACCTGGCCTAACGAAACTAGGGACGAGAATTTTATAAACGACGAAACCAAAAATGAAACACAGGATAAGGACGCCAAGCTACTTCTCCGCCAAGAGGAGCTGGATATTAGTAAAAACAGAGTGCAAACTGGTGAAGTTGAGTTCGGTAAGGAGATTATAGAAGAACAAAAGATAGTTGATGTTCCTTTATTACGTGAAGAAATAGTGATCGAAAGAAGAACCTTAAACAATGAACCCAGTGATACACCAATAACTGCCGAAGAAACCATTCGAATTCCTGTCAGCCAAGAAACCGTTAATGTTGATAAACATACCGTCGTGACCGGGGAAGTATCGGCGCACAAACGTGATATCGAAGAGACAAAGCATATCGATGAAACCCTTAAACGCGAAGAAGCCCGGATCAAGGAATTTGGCAACCCCGACGTCATTGACAATGTATCCGATCAAAAGTATCACTAAAAAATAAGTTGGACACACCTCACCAATTCTAGCCATGATTGGTGAGGTGTTTTTCAATGATGGAGGTACGGTTTGGTATGGCAAAGAACCTATCCGCTGATAGACAAAGCAACCTTGAAGAAATGACCCTTCGGATTAAAGAGGAACAACTTGTTCTGGCGAAAACGTGGCTACAAACTGGAGAAGTTAAGATTTATAGGGAATTACTCACCGAAGAAAAGAGATTTACAGTGTCAGCAGAATACGAAGAGCTGGTAATTGAGAAGAAAATCCCTGCTTCAGCTTCCTCAGCTCATGAGGATGTGCCGACTGACGTTATCCGTATTCGTCTGAGTGAAGAACAGATCAACTTAACAAAACACAGAGTTGCCTTAGAGGATGTATCCATTTATAAACAACAAATAGAAGAAATTAAACGTATTGAAGAGACCTTGAAAATGGAGAAGTCTATCATTAGAATTTCCGGATCCCCACCGGTCATCGATGAATCAAATTAACTTAGCGTTTGTCGAAATGCTAGGTTATGCACTTACAATCGTTCGTTCCATTATGAGACTCCCACTTCTACGAGTGGGAGTCTTGCCCCGTAGCCTAAGGCAATTTTCCCAAGACTGCTTCTGTGCAACCTACTGGAAACATACGTTTCTTGACAGTGCTGATGATACATATTAAGGTGGAGTAAAACCCGCAATAAGCTAGCTAATCAACAACGAAATTAGAGGAGGTAACGAACTGGATTCTCAAAAAGTGATCAATATACTTGCCAAAAAACCAAAAATGAGCAATGGTCTTATTACTCTTGGCATTGTGGTTTTAATTACAATTATTTTGGCGTTGAATTCCTTTGTCATTGTGAATGCTGGGACAAGAGGAATCGTTCTACAATTAGGGGCAGTCAAACCACTTGTCTTAAATGAAGGACTTCATTTCAAACTGCCCTTCATTCAGGACGTGGTCCATGTTGATGTCCGTGTTCAAAAATCTCAATCTGAACAAACAGCCGCTTCTAAAGACTTACAAATCGTCACCACAACAGTTGCTGTTAACTTTCACCTTGAGCCCAGTAAAGCGAATAAGCTTTATCAAGATGTCGGTTTATCCTATGCAGAGCGGATTGTGGATCCCTTCATTGGAGAGGCAGTCAAAGCTGTCACTGCACAATACACTGCTGAAGAGCTAATCTCTAAGCGGTCAGAAGTTAGTGCAAAGATTAAAGAGAATCTCTCCTCTAAACTATCCACGTATTATATGATTCTAGATGAAATTAACATTACAGAATTCAAATTTGGTGAGGAATTTAATAACGCGATCGAGCAAAAACAAGTTGCCGAGCAGCAAGCATTGAAAGCTAAACTTGATCTTCAGAGAATCGAAATCGAGGCTAAGCAAAAGATTGAATCTGCCAAAGCTGAAGCTGAATCCCTGCGACTCCAAAAACAAGAGGTTTCTGCTGATCTCCTTAGACTAAGAGAAATTGAAGCTCAAATAAGAGCCATCGACAAATGGGATGGTAAACTTCCCAATGTTACCGGGGGTACAGTTCCTTTTATCAATGTCGATTAACTACCGTGTATAAACCTCACATTCATAAACAATACTCCCAAGTGATCGAATCTTTATTCACTTGGGGGTATTGTAAATATTGTTCAGAATACCTTATTTACCAGTAATTACATGAATATATTTAGAGGATATTCGCATATTTCGTTGAATATATATCGATGCGTGAAAAAATAGAATAAAAGCTGAATCTAGCTTCACACCTAGAGCGGGGGATTCTATATGGGGTGAAACGCATACCTATGCGTCGGGCTTATACCTTGATGTCCGAATCCGTCAACTAACCTCGTAAGCTAAGAAAGGTAGAAAACAATGCGTTTGTCTCCAGTTCTGTCCCAAATTAAAGGCGTCGTTTCTAACACACTACAAAAATCCTCCTGGAAATCACCGCGAGTCATTGGCGCTCTATCTCTTACCCTTATCCTCACTGGCGGACTCACCTATTATCTTTCGACTACGACTTCTGCGGCTGCCATGATGATCAACGGTCAACAAGTCGGCTTAGTTCGTAATGTTAATAGTGGTGTCGAGCTCGTAGAATCGACGTTAAAAAACTATGGTCAACCCTTCGGGCTGATTGCCAAAACAACTGACCAAATAACCTATGAAAAGATCAGGGTTGATTCCTCTGTTTATCAGGCGTCTGCTTTAAATGAAAAGGCTCTGGACGATAAACTGCGGCTTTATCTTGAGGGTTATAAATTGGAGGCCGAAGGGTCTGTCATAGCAATTTTACCCACTAAAGAAGCTTCCGAGAAAGTTCTTAAAGACTATGAAGCCTATTATGTTAAACCCAGTCCCGAAAATAAGGTAACTTCCGTTAATTTTGAGGAAACGATTAACATCGAAGTGGCAGAAGTTCAGCCCGATCAAATCAAACAAGTAGATCAAGCGTTTAAATTGCTCGTTGACGGAAAAGTAAGGACGCAGGATTACACTGTGCAACCCAATGATTCTTGGTGGCTTATTGCCCGCAAAAATAATATGATGACCAAAGAAGTCTTAGCTGGTAACCCAGGAGCAACCGAAGATACCAAGCTGAAGCCGGGTCAAATTATTAAGCTGGTTGATACTACACCCTATCTTACCGTTGTCAGTCAGGGAACCTATTCGGGTCCAGAAACGATTCCCTATGATGTCGTTACAAAAGCTGATAGCAGTTTAGGCGTCGGCAAAACAAAAGTCCTCGTGCCAGGCAGTAATGGCTCAAAACTAGTGACCTATTCTTATGTACAAAAGAATGGTCTAGACGTTACCAAGCAGGTCATCGATGAAAAAATCACTCAAGCGCCTGTCAATCAAGTCATTGCTAAAGGCCCGAATAGTCGGCCCGTAACGATCGCTTCAGCTTCGGGATCAGCTGTTTCTCGAGGAGACAGTGGTTCCTCCATTGTCGATCGAGCCCTCAGTCTGCAAGGGACACCCTATGTTTTTGGCGGAACGACTCGAAGCGGCTTTGACTGTAGTGGTTTCGTAAAGTACGTCTACGCTGGTTCTGGGATATCTCTTCCACGAACCTCCTTTGCGCAATTTGCTTCCGGAGTATCCGTAAGTCGAAATCACCTTTCACCTGGTGATCTAGTATTTTTCTCCACCTACGCTCCGGGTGCTTCTCATGTGGGCATCTATATCGGGGGAGCACGTTTTATTCATGCCAGCAACCCTAATAGTGATGTCAAAATCTCCAGCCTAGGTGAAAGCTTTTACTCTTCCCGTTATCTCGGAGCACGCCGATATTAGGAAACTCGTTCGATTTTAGTTAAACATTGAGAGAATTTCTACTTAGAAATCAAACTGTCCATTGAGTCCCTGATCTGGCATGTGCCAACAGGGCTCAATGGACAGTTTTTCTATCGTATCATTACTAAGATAGGCTTATTACTTTATTCCTCAGACTACCCCATGTTATTATCTTTTGCTAGTTTGCTGACACTCGAGACGATTGCTTGAAGATTGGTGTTAGAGACCTTAAGTGGAACAGCACATTCCGGGGCGATGATCTGAACTCCGGCTGCCATGATTCGCTTCACCTCGTCTTCAATCATCTGCGGGGTTCCGTAAAGTAGGGTTTCAACATTGTTAATATTGCCAGACAGAGATATTTTCCCCCTGACTGCTTTCATCGCAGCCACAGGGTCTACCTTTGAGTCAAAGTGAAAATTGACGAACCCGGAGTCGGCAATATACCCCATACGGTCCAACGTTTTTCCACAGATATGCAAGATAGCCGGGCCTTCTAACCTCGCTGTAATTTCTCTGTGCACAGGCAAGAGCAAATCACGGTAGGCATTAGGACCGACCAAATCTCCTGTAGCGTGATCGGCGATCGTCACCACATCTGCACCGCTGGCAAATTGTTGATTGGCAAACAGGATGGTTACTTCTTTAAGTACTTCTAAAAATGCTCTGACCTTATCGGGCTCTAAAAGACTATCACATAAGAAATCCTCCGTACCGTATAGATGGTAAGCCAACGTCCAAGGACCCATGGCTTTACCGACTATAGCACAACGATTAGCGAACCGCCCGCGCAAGAGTTTTATAGCTTCTAAGACCGTTTTGATCGGCGCCTTGTCCAGAAAGTCCTCAGGAATAATCACTTGCTCAGGTTCTTTGTATAAGGGCCCTAGACTATCGGGCATGGTATCAATTTCGCCCCAATTCATCTTGCATCCGAAAGCTGCGGCCTCCTGTTGTACGCTAAAATACGGACTGAGTGTATCAAAGCCTAAAATGTCATGTCCAGCTCCCGCCAAAGCCGCCATTTTGTCAGCCTCTAAATGGACCTGGGGAAAATAAGCTCCGGTCAGCCGCATTGCGTCCACGGTCGCTACTGAGGTCGGATTCGCAACGGAAGGACGATCAACCTCTTGACGGAACAAGGCTGCTAAGAACCTTTCTCGACTGGTCATTTCAATTTTGTTCATACTTCAACCCTCCTAGAGCTTTTCTATAGCAGACACCATTCACAAAGAAACCTGAGGAAACGCAATTACCCTAAATGTAACTGCCATGTTTCCCCAGGTTTTTGACATCTTAAAGTAATCATCGTTGCGAAAGAATGACTTCCGGTAACCACAAGGCAATCTGCGGGAATAGGATGACTAATCCAATGGCAAATAATTGAATCAGGGCGAACGGAATAATTCCTCTAAAAATATGAGTGTCCTTCACCTCGGGGGGAGCGATTCCTTTCAGATAAAAAATCCCCGGTGCCATGGGAGGGGTTAGATATGAGGTTTGAATCATCATGATAACCAGTGTTCCAAACAAAACCGGATCTATGCCAGCTTTTACAACGATGGGTGCAAAAATTGGGATAAATATCAGGAGGATACTGGTCCAGTCCAGTAGGAAGCCACCTAAAAAGATGATGAATAGGAACGTTAACAGGATGCCCGTTTGTCCCATATTCAGGTTCAGAATGATTTGTTCCATAGCAAGCCCACCGCCAAGGCCTAAGAAAACACCACTATAAGCGTTACCTGCTACTAACACGAGCATAATCATGGTAGTCAGCTTGATCGTCTGATAAAGAGCGTCCTTTAGTACCTGCCAAGTCAACTTGCGGTAGGCTATAGCCAATAACATACTGCCGGCAGCTCCCATGGCGGCTGCTTCTGTAGGAGCGGCTAAGCCAAGTATAATACTTCCAAGCACAGTAAAGATCAGGAGAAGAGGAGGAATAAGGGAAACCGCAGTGAGACGGAACTTTTTCACGAAGCTCAAATTTCTATCCTCGTCTTCACTCACAGGCCCCAGACTTGGGTTAAGTTGACACCTGATAACGATGTATACGATGAATAACATGCTAAGCAGCAATCCTGGTAGGATCGTTGAAATCAAGAGTCTTCCCACCGATACTCCAGCGGTAGGACCATAAATCACAGTTACCACGCTCGGGGGAATCAACGTACCCAACGCTCCCCCTGCGATGATCGTTCCAGTGGCAAGTTCCTTTTGGTATTTACTCTTAAGCATAATCGGTAGGGCAAGTAGGCCCACAATTACTTCCGAAGCACCAATGATTCCGGTACTGGCAGCAATGATGGTGCAAAGGATGATGGTACTGATTGCCAGACCACCTTTGACTTTGCCCATCCAGATCTTGATCGCTCCAAACAGCCTTTCAGCCATGCCTGATTTTTCCAGCATTACCCCCATAAACACGAAAAATGGTACTGCCGCAAGCACATAGTTGCTGGCCACGGTAAAAATCCGACGAATTAAGAAGGCCGGGAGGGCATCTCCGAAGGCCGGAATACCAAACAAAAAGGCCATTCCTAAGAGGGAAAAAGCGACTGGAAAGCCTCCCAAAATCCCAACAAAGACACCCACAAACATAAATAGAGATAGTAGTTCATTGCTGATTTCCATTTATTTCACTCTCCCTAATGCCTTCGGCACTGCTCTCATAAACTCAGCAATACCTTGCAATAATAGAAAGAAAATGCCTAAGGGTAGAATCGCTCTAAAAGGCCACATGATAGGCCTCCAGGATGAAACTCCAGACCTTTCCCCCATAGCGATTGATTCCATTACAAGGTCAAATCCACCAATCAACAGGGCAATGGTGGCTGGGAAGAAAAAAAGTAGATAACCAGCGGAGTCAATGATTGCCCGAGTCCGTTCTGAAAAGCGGGAATATAATACTTCAACGCGGATATGAGCCCGATCCTTAAGGGCATAGGCAGCTCCTAGCATAAAGTGAGCAGAATATAAGAAATACGTGATTTCAAAGGACCAAATGGTCGGAGCTTCAAATACGTACCTGGCGACGACTTCATAAACCAGTGCAAACACATTCGGTATGACAATAAAAGCTGCCAATTTACCGACTGACATGCTCAAGTTATCGATTCCGTTGAGAATTCTTTGCAATTGCATCTACTCACCTTCCCTTTGAAGTTGCTGAGCCCTTTCCTAAACCAAAGAATTTTAGTCCTCAGAAAGGGCTCAAGATTTACCTATTACAAGCCTTTAGTGATTATTGATTGTCGTTAGCGATTTAGAGGTTAGCGATTAGCCTCAACGTTTTTCCACTTTGCGGTGAACTCCCGCTGGGATTTCAGCACTTTTTCGAACCAAGGATTATCTTTAGAGTTCTTATCAGCCCATTCAGCGGCCAGTTTCTGAGCCTCTACCTTAACCGAAGGATCCATTTCTACAATGATGTTGCCCTTCTCTGTGTACTTTGCCATAGCACCCACATCATCGGTTCCTAGTTTGGTCCAGGAGTGCATGGTGGTGGCTTTGGCAGCCTGTTCTACAATCGCTTTAAGGTCATTCGGCAATTCTTCCCAAGCCTTCTTATTGATAACCAATTCAAACGGTGCGGAGGGTTGGTGTACTCCTGGGATGACAACATATTTTGCGACTTCGTGGAAGCCCATAACTAAGTCTTCTCCAGGAGTTGCCCATTCAGTAGCGTCAATGACTTTTCTCTCTAGGGCAGGTAGCACTTCATCACCCGCCAAGGACACAACAGACGCCCCTAAGCCAGGTAGGATTTCAGCCCAAGCGCCTACCGTTCTGACTTTCAAGCCTTTTAAGTCTGCCAGAGTTTTGACTGGCTTATGGGAGTGTAGGAAAACTTCCTGTGGGCGTACACCCATCGGCATGCCGATTAAGTCAAATTTTGCTAAGCGCCATTCTTTCCAGAGTTCATAACCCCCGCCGTTATAGAGCCAGTGAATCATTTCCTCTGATGTACCGCTTCCAGCGTATCCGCCGAACAATGCCGAAGTACGGTCTT
>CAKMJS010000059.1 GCA_927405585.1 uncultured Desulfosporosinus sp. | reverse complement strand
GCCATAATTTTAAATAATTCCCTTCAGTTGCCTAATCATCTCTTCAAATCCTGCGTGGTCATCTACCTCTTGACGAGTAAACGCCAGAATATTGTCCATATGTGCGATGGCGGCATCAATCTTTGGATTGCTTCCCGGAGTGTACGCCCCAATGTCAATCAAATCCTTGGCATCTCGGTAAATCGCTAAATGTTCCCGTACCTTCCCAGCTAAGCCCTTGTGTTCCTGACTAATTACATCATTCATAACCCGACTGACGGATTGTAAAATATCAATGGCCGGAAAATTATTTTGCATAGCCAGTTCCCTTGTTAAGACAATATGCCCATCGAGAATCCCGCGAACCGAGTCCGCAATTGGCTCATTGTGATCGTCCCCATCCACCAACACCGTATAGATCCCTGTAATACTTCCGACCTCCGCCATGCCCGAACGTTCTAATAGCTTTGGTAATAAGGCAAAGACGGACGGGGGATATCCCCGGGTCGCAGGAGGTTCACCCACTGTCAACCCTACTTCCCGCTGAGCCATAGCAAAACGAGTCACAGAGTCCATCATCAGGAGCACATTTTCTCCACGGTCTCGAAAATACTCGGCGATGGCTGTCGCTGTAAAAGCCGCTTTCAACCGTACTAACGCTGGTTGATCGGACGTTGCAACAATGATCACAGAGCGTGCTAATCCCTCCGAGCCTAAATCTTTCTCGATAAAGTCACGTAGTTCTCGCCCCCGTTCCCCAACTAAGGCAATGACGTTGATATCCGCCACCGTGTTTCTGGCCATCATCCCTAGCAATGTACTCTTGCCCACACCAGACCCTGCAAAGATTCCCATCCGTTGTCCACGACCAATCGTTAGAATTCCATCAATGGCTCGAACTCCGACACTGAGCACATCTCGAATTCGAGGACGCAATAAAGCGTTCGGTGGTTTGTTTTGCAGAGGGTAGGTTGTTTCTGTCAGGAGCGGGCGTCCATCTAGGGGATGCCCTAGCCCATCTAGAATCCGACCAAGCATTCCGGGACCCACCGGCACGGTCAACTTCTGACTTTGAGGAAGCACACGATCTCCAGGAGCAATCCCTTCCAGCTCACCTAAAGGCATGAGTAAGGTTGTTGAATCTCGGAAACCAACGACTTCGGCCGGTAGCTCTCGTCCGTTACGGGTGATGATATGGCAATACTCCCCCACACTAGCGCGCGGGCCAGCAGCTTCAACCATTAGTCCGACAATCTTAGAAACACGCCCCTGGGCCGAAATCGGCTCAGTCTGGTCCACCGTCTGAATCAATTGTTTCCACGCTCCCATGTTCGAGCTCCTCCCGTAAGATGTGTTCTAATTTATCGAGTTGAGCCTCAAGCCTAGCATCAAAAATCCCTTCTTGACACTCTAGAAAACAATCTCCGGGGTTGAGAGATTCATCCATCACCCACGGACAGGATGGCTGGTTTCCTTCCAACCAACGGGCGTCATCGGGAGCTACATGAAGCCTCCATCCTACTCGTTCCTGGGGTAATAAGGTCAACGCCTGAATCACTGCCACCAGGCGTTGGGGTTCCAAAGCCATGCTTGCTCGAACGATGCGTTCAGCAATCTTTATCGCCAGATGGAGTAACTCCTCGTCAACTTTAGAATACTCCTCTTGAACCGCGCGTTGGGCTAACTGGAAGAGTTGGTTTGCCTTTTCGGCCAAGCGCTTTCCCTCGGCTTCTCCCGCCTGCAACCCTGCTTGTAACCCCGCTTGATAACCTACCTCCTGTGCTGCAGGAAAAACCTCCGCCTGTGCCGATTCCACAACCTCTTGACGCAAGCGATCGACGTCAGCTCTGGCCTCTTTAAGCATCGTTTGAACACACATTTCAGCCTCAGCCAGAATCATAGCCGCTTTCTCTTGAGCCTCTGCCTCGATTGGGTTAATCCTCATAACCGAGGGTTCCAATCCTACCGAGTTCACCGAATCTTGACTCTCTTCTCCAACACTCAGCACCGCCAAAACCGCACCAAGCTGTTGAAAACCTTCATTGCATTCCACCATTCGCGGTGTGGATACCTCCACATCGTAACTTTTGACAACCCGTCCGTTAATAGATAATTTCATCACTACCCCCTCTAGAGATGACGATTGCGCCACTTTCTTCAAGCTTGCGAATGACCTTCACAATGCGTTGCTGAGCCTCTTCGACATCCCTCAGCCGCACTGGACCCATGAATTCCATGTCGTCTTTGAGCATTTGACCAGCCCGCGAGGACATATTTGTTAGAATTCTCTGCGCGACTTCCGGATTGGACCCTTTCAACGCCAGTCCTAAGTCCTTGGATTCTACTTCGCGCAAGACCAGTTGAATCCCGCGATCATCTAGAATGACGATGTCTTCGAAGACAAACATCTGCCGCTTAATCTGTTCAGCTAAATCAGGGTCGTCCATCTCCAAGGAATCCATGACCACTTTAACCGTTGACGGATCCGTCCTGTTCAGAACATCCACAATGCTTTGAATCCCGCCTGAGGCCGTATAATCCGTAGGTGCTAAACTAGAAATTTTACGCTCTAAGACTTTTTCAATTTCTTTGAGCACTTCTGGGCTCGTTCTTCCCATCGTCGCTACCC
>CAKMJS010000058.1 GCA_927405585.1 uncultured Desulfosporosinus sp. | reverse complement strand
TATAGCCACCCGGTGAGTATAACGGCCCAGATATTCAACAACACAAGCCTTCTCTCTTATTAATAAAGGCGTATGGGTAAGCTGTTTACATAGCTTGAGCTTAGTAGTTTTGTTACGATTACCAAGCAAACCGTAATGTCTAATTTTCATAAAGCCACTCGGCAAGATATGAATAAGAAATCTGCGAATAAACTCTTCAGCAGAAAGAGTCATCACCTTTTGTTTACTGTTGTCCTTGTAGTCCCGCCATTTGAAGGAAACCGTATCTTTTTCAATGTTAATGATGCGTTTATTTGATATAGCCACCCGGTGAGTATAACGGCCCAGATATTCAACAACACAAGCTGCGTTTTTAAACGGCGGTTTGCAATAAACAACCCACTCTTTGTTATATAAAGTGGAAAGAAGTTTTTCGAATTCCTTATCGTCAGAAAGATAGGTTTGACTACCATGGAATTCAAGCTTATTTAGGCCATATAGCTGTTTAAGGTGATATAGAAATTTGCCTCTGAACATTCGGGATAGAACTTTAACTGGAATGAAGAATTTTTTTCTGCTATTCACCCATTTTCCAATAGAAGATAATCCGCCGCCGGGTACAATACAGTGAAGATGCGGATGATGCATAAGGGCTTGCCCCCAGGTATGAAGAACCGAACTAAAACCAATCTTTGCACCGAGATACTTTTTGTCAGAAGCTAATTCGGTAAGAGTTTCAGCAACAACCTTAAACATAAGGTTATATATAGTTCTTTGGTTTTGATAGGTTACTAAATTGAGAGTATCCGGTATGGTAAATACCACATGGAAGTATCCTATGTGGAGCAAATTATCTTTCTGGTTTTCGATCCAGCGCTCTTTGGCAAGAGCCTGGCATTTTGGGCAGTGTCTATTGCGACATGAGTTGTAAGCATTTCGCGTATTTCCACAACTATCACACACTTCTTTATGCCCGCCTAATTGTGATGTTCTGCATTTTTGGATGGAAGACATTGCTTTATGTTGATCCAGGGTGAGCTTGTGATGGTTTCGATAGCCCTCGCCATAGTTCTGGAAAATATCTTGTACCTCAGCCATTGGCTTTGTCCAGTTCAGTCATCTGGTCAAGAGGACTTTTTACATTGAGTGATTCAATCTTTACTAAATGCAAGTAGAAGCAAGTTGCGGTGATATCTGTGTGTCCAAGCAGCTGTTTGATTCGAAAAATATCTATTCCAGACTCAAGTAAATGAGTAGCGAAGCTATGGCGCATGCTGTGAACTGTCACGTTTTTATTGATCTTAGCTTTAGTGACATATTTGTGAAATACATTCTGTACGGCCTTGGTCGTAAGGTGTGTGCCAGTATTATTCCTGCTGTAAAATAGCCATTCTTTAGGGCGATAAGCTTGCCAGTAAGTTCTGAGTATATCCAGATTTGCTTGTGAGAGGATAGCATATCGATCTTTGCTGCCTTTAGCATTGCGAATAAACAACTGCATTTTTTTGCTGTCGATATCAGAAACTTTAAGAGCGGCCACTTCACTGAGGCGAAGCCCTGCACTATAGAGAGTCATAAGAATACACTTATCTCTCAAGTTATCGCAGGCATTAAAAAGGGATTGGAGTTCTTCTTGGGTAAAGATAGCAGGGAGTTTACGATGTTTACGGTGACGAGGAATCTTCTTTATTGCTAAATTAATATCAAAGGTAATACCATACAAAAAGCGAAGTGCGCTGTTGTAGGTGTTTACCGATCCGGAAGCTAGCTTTTTTTCTTTGGTGAGATAGTGGAGAAACTGTCTTATATGCTCTATGTCTAGCTCGGTTGCAGGTTTATTAAAGTAATCCTGAAAACCTTTAACTCTGGAATAGTATTCATTCTGGGTGTTCTTGCTTAATCCTCGTAGTTCCACATCAAATACTAGCTTGGCTAAAACCTCATCCTTTGTCATAAAACAACACATCTCCTTTAGAATAAATATCTAATATTCTACAGGAGATGTGTAAGGGAGTAATAGTCTACAGCCATATTTGGTTAAGCAGCAAAACACCACTCCGGAAACCACCGCGCCAGCGGTTTAGTGCTATCCATATTTGGGTAATGGGATGCTTGATGATTGAGTGGACACCGTCCATACCAGTCGGCCCCCTTTCCGCCCCTCTCCTCAGAATCGTTCTCGATGCACATATCTAGGTGCGTCCCGCCGAGGTGGCGTCTCGGCGTACAGGGCGTGAGAATATGTGTCAGGTCGGTCACAAAATAATTCGCCAGATCGTTTTATATTGGACGGTCTGTGTTTTTGTTTTCTATTTGACTCTTCTAATATTTGTTAATTTAGGAGGAGTATTCGGGGAACGTGTTGAATCTTAGATAAGAATTGTTTATGATGGGGAACATGTGATGACTTTGCCGAGAAACCATTTTTATTCGAAAATGTGTTTCTGGTGCGTGTGTTTGAGAAATTTGATTAAACAGAAAAGCTGCTGTCATATTTTTGTCCAGTTTATATTGTATAATGAATTTGACTTTGAATTGGTGGTGATATGTTTTGTGGTGTAAAAAATGTAATAGAGAGACTTTTGATGAGGTTTGCGAACTGTGTGGAGGCACTACAGAACAAGACATCCCTATTGAAATATATTGGTGTAAAGAATGCAAAACTCCGATTATCAAGTTAGCGAATGAATTAAGTAAAACTACATGCCCAGTTTGTGCTGGCTCTACGGCTTATCTAAGTGTGGACCTACGGCCAGTATTTCCTGAAGAACGATTATTGCTTGAGATACTTATTGACAAGCCGTTAGCCTATATAGAGAGCTCAGTCTGGTGTTCAGGTAACCGGTATTATATAGATGGGGAGTCAAAGGCACTACCCTTATCCCTGTTTCATCAAGTTGACGTGAATGAGGTCATTCAACAATTTGAAAAATATAGAGCTCAAAACACCTATGAGTATTATAATGATTTCATTAACAGATTTGTTTGTGCAAATCAAGAACGGTTAAATAGTCTTAAAGACGAAGCGTATTCATTCATTCAAACTGTTGCAAGTAACTATTCACCGGAAAGCATCGTTATTTCATTCTCAGGTGGTAAGGATTCAACGGTCACAGCAGATTTGGCAACGAGAGCCTTAAGCAATCCGTGCCTTGTGCATATTTTCGGGGATACTACTCTAGAATTTCCGCTTACGCTGGAGTATGCAGATCGATTTCGAAGGGAAAATCCAAAAGCAATTTTCAAGGTGGCAAAAAATAAAGAGCAAGATTTTTACGAAGTATGCGAGGACATTGGTCCACCAGCTCGTATGCTTCGCTGGTGTTGTTCTATGTTTAAGACGGGTCCGATAACCCGTGTTTTAAACAATATGTATCGTAATAGAAGTATTTTGACTTTTTACGGCATCCGCAAGTGTGAATCTGTAAGCCGAAGTAAGTATAAACGAATTGAGGATAACGCGGAAGCTGTTAAAATACAAAAACAAAAGGTTGCTTCCCCGATTTTCCATTGGAAAGACATTGATATATGGCTTTACATATTGGGAGAACAGTTAGACTTTAACGATGCTTATCGGTTAGGATATGATCGCGTGGGTTGTTGGTGTTGTCCGAACAATAACGAAAGAGCACAGTTTCTTTCGAAGATTTATATGTCTGAACAGGCCGAGAGATGGAGGAACTTCTTGGTTGACTTTGCAAAGAAAATTGGAAAGCCTGATCCGGAGATATATGTTGATACAGGTAAATGGAAAGCCCGACAAGGCGGCAATGGTGTTGCTGCAGCTCAGGACGTCAAGATAAAGTTCACTAACTGTACCGCAGAAGAAAACGCTAAGCTTTATATGCTAAACAGGTCGATGAACTATAGTTTCATTCATCTTTTTAATCCTTTCGGCAGAATTGCACCGGAATTAGGCAGAAAGCTCATCAATGAAACCATCGTGGTAGATATTAAAACCAATGTACCGATACTATCTATTCAGCCGTTTTCGCAGGATGGATACGATTATGCGGTTAAGATTAAGACCTTGAACGTAGCAACGCACGACGACTTACAACGTATGGTAGGCTATCAGGTTAGGAAATTCAATGCCTGTAGAAAATGCTTAAAATGTGAGTCTCTTTGCAAGTATGGCGCTATCTCGATCCATGGCGATACCTACTCTATCAATGAGCAGAAATGTAAGCACTGTAAGATGTGTGTTACTGCGAAGTATTTAGAGGGCGGCTGTTCAATGGAAAAATATTTGAGAACCAAAGATTAATTCTTAGGAGTGAAATAATGAAGTTTAGAGCGCATGACACCTTTTTTATTAGAAAAGGTTGGCTAAATAAAGGTATGAAAAATGTTCGAAATGACCCTCAGGTTTTCATGGGTGCTAACGGAAACCCTATGGATATTTTAGGCATAGGGGCCAATATGGTAAAGGCGTTGCGTTATTGGTTACAGGCAGTAGGGCTTACAGATGAACCAGCTAATGGACGAAAGGTGCAGAATTTCACTGATTTTGGCATAGCTGTTTATGAAAACGATCCTTATATTGAAGAAATAGGTACGCTATGGCTCCTCCACTATAAACTTGCTACTAACAAATCTGAAGCCACTGCATGGTACTATTTCTTTAATGAATTTAAATTGTCTGAGTTCACAAGAGATGATTTTGTAGTGCAATTAAATAACTATATTCGCATAAATGATGACGAGGTATCAGAGCGTTCATTAGAGGATGATTACAATTGTATTGTTAACACCTATGTTCCACGCTTCAAGTCAAATCCCGAAAAGGTACAGCCAGAGAGCAATATCGACTGTCCTTTGGGTGAGCTTGGACTTATTGACATTGTTAACAAAAAAGAAAAGATATACAAGAAAACCACCCCGAAAAAGGATACCTTGCATCCACTGATCTTGCTTGCGGTTATTTTGGATCAGGCTGGGGGACAACGTGAAATAAAAATTTCAGCGATTCAAAACAATTCTTCTAACGCTGGTAAGGTATTTAACTTGGATATAATCACATTAACCAATCTACTTTATAAAATTGAACTTATGGGGTACATCAAGGTGGTTCGCACCGCTGGACTTGATGTTGTTCGGATCGAAAGAGAAATAAACTTTTTGGGGTGTGTTAGAGAATATTACCGAGCAATTAACAACTAAAATAACGCACAAGCTAGGAGATAATAAATTTATGTTTAACGAAAAGATTGATGTTGCCAAAGGGTTTCAAACCTCAGTCAACATTGCCTATGATTTACATAATGATGAAAAAGTGAAAAACTTTATACCAACTATGTCGTCCTTTGATGTTTTGGAAGATGTGCTTCTTAGCACAACCCAAAACGTAGCTCAAAGGGCAAGAATATTGATTGGGGCTTACGGTAAGGGCAAATCGCATATAATCCTTATGCTTATGTCACTTCTTTTTAAGAAAAATATGGCTTTGTTTGAAATGCTCCTAAGGAAAATGAAAATACACGATCCGAATCTTTATGAATTTGCGGCTGATTATATAAACAGTGATAAAAAACTGCTCCCTATCATTGTCAGCGGAAGTAGCGCAAGTCTTACGCAGTCTTTTCTTAATGCTTTGCAACAGGCCTTAAAATCAGAAAACTTAGTTGATTTGATGCCGGAAACCAACTTTAAGGCTTCTATCGATACAATAGAGCGTCTTTGGAAGGAAGACTATCCAGATACTTACGGAAAATTTGCACAGAATTTGAGTGAACCAGTGGATAATTTTATCCTAGCACTGAAAGAGTATGATGTTAATGCTTATGAACGTTTTGAAAAATTATATCCTTCCCTTACTTCCGGTAGCACCTTTAATCCGTTTCTCGGATTTGATGTTGTAGAACTTTATGAAAAAGTAGTGGAAAAGCTTCAGACGAAAGGTTATGACGGCGTCTACATTATATATGACGAGTTTAGCAAATACTTGGAGTCAAGCATTGCGACTGCAACCATTAGTGATATCAAGCTATTACAGGACTTTGCGGAAAAGTGTGATCGTAGCGGAAATAAACAGATTCATTTGATGCTCATTTGCCATAAGGATATTTCTAATTATATTGACAACAATTTACCAAAAGAAAAAGTAGACGGATGGCGTGGTGTGTCCGGCAGATTTAAGCATATCAATCTACACAACAACTTTTCACAGATGTACGAGATTATTGCTGCTGTTATAAAGAAAGACAAAACATTTTGGAATACATTTTGCGAGAAAAACCAAGATAGATTTAATGATTTGACCCAACGTTTTGCTGCAAATGGAGTGTTGGATAAAAAAGACGATAATATGGTGCAGACAGTAATCATGGGCTGTTATCCTCTGCATCCTATCTCAACGTTTATATTACCAAGATTGTCGGAAAAGGTTGCTCAGAATGAGCGAACCTTGTTTACTTTTCTGTCATCAGATCAGAAATACACCCTGTCTATGTTTTTGAAAATAGCTGAGGGTGATTTTCCCATGCTTACCCCCGATTACATTTATGACTATTTTGAGCCACTACTTAGAAAAGAGCCTTATACAAGCGAAACGCATAAGCTGTATAAGCTCACTTCTAATGTACTTCTAAAGGTTGAGCCAGACTCTCTTGGGGCAAAGATAATTAAGACGATTTCACTTATTTATATCATTGAGCAGTTTGAGAAACTACCACCTATTTTTAACATTATCTCTGATACTTTCCAAGACTGTGTTGGAAACACAAAAGCAATTGGCAATGTGTTGTCTGAATTGATTGACAAAGAGTGTATTATTTATTTAAAGCGAAGCAATAACTACTTAAAATTGAAAGAAAGTAGCGGCGTAGATATCCCTGGTGAAATAACAAAAACTATTGAGAAAAATAAAAGCATATTAAGCGTAAAGGAGATATTGAATAAATCCACGTTTGACAGCTTTATGTATCCAACTCGATACAACGATGAAAAGGAAATTACCCGTTATTTTGACTTTATTTTTATCGACAGTTCTGACTTTTGGTCTGTGGAGAATTGGGAAAGGAAAATTGAAGGAACTGATGCAACCGGAGTGGTTTATGCAATAATCCCTAAAAGCGAAGAAGAAATAGACCTTATTAAAAAGGCGATTTTGAGCAATCAGCACAACCATAATAGAATTGTTTTTGTTGTACCGAACAGCTATACCGAAATTGGAAAGATCGCATATGAGTATAGTGCAGTAAAGCAACTTAAATCCCTTGTGATAGATGATGATTTGCTTGCTGATGAATATGAAATTTATATTGAGGATTTAGAGGAAGTTATAGGAAGCTTCATATTCTCTTACGCAAGACCTGAAACAGGTGGTGCGGAATATTTTTATATGGGTGAAAAACAGAATTTGTACCGAAAAGCACAGATTTCCACTCTACTTTCCCATATTTGTGAGAACATCTATCTTTACACTCCGGTTATTAACAACGAATCTATCAACAAGAATCTACTCCCGACCGTTGCTATCAACAGCCGTACAAAGTTGATAATAGGTCTTTTGGAAAACGAACTGGATACTAACTTAGGGTTGACTGGTACAGGACAAGATGTATCCATTATGCGAAGTACCCTAATTCAGACAGGTGTTTTGCAGAACGCAGATAGTGTTCCAGTTATCAACTTAAACCCTGATGATGTAAATATGCTGAACATGTTGGCTACCATACAAAACTTTTTTACAGGCGCTAATGTGGCTGGTGGTCAGAGTTTCCGTGTGCTGTATAATACCTTAATTCTTCCCCAAAACGGTATTGGATTGAAAAAAGGTGTTATCCCTATTTATATTGCTGCAGTGTTGCATCATTGTAAAAAGTACCTGGTTATAAAAAATAAACACCACGAGGTAAAAATCACAGCCGATCTCTTAAACAGCATCAATGAAAACCCTGATGAATATTCGGTTTTCTTAGAGGACTGGAACGAGGATAAAGCACAGTACATGACGGAACTTGAAAACATCTTTAGTGAATATATCCTTGAGAAAGAAAAGGCATATAACAGCTTTTCCTTTATTGTGCTCGCAATGAACCGTTGGTATATGTCGCTACCAAAGTACGCTAAAGAAATGAGCACAATCTATTGTGGTATCAAAAGCAAGGAGCCCATTAAACCTGTTCCGAGAGAACAAAAAAAGTTTATAAACAGTTTGAAACAGATTAATAACAATTCCAGAGAATATCTTTTTGAAGAAATTTTCAAATTCTTTGGTATGAATGACTTTAATCTAATGGTTCTTGATAATATCAGAGCAACTAAACAAGTCTTTGATTTGGCAAAGGGCAGCCTTATCAATGTGCTGATTAAAGATGCCAAAACCATATTTGGAAAACAAAACACCAATAATGCAAGTCTTACATCTGTTATTAAGGATTGGTATGAATCTCTCGATGAAACTACCATTAATTTTTTGTTTGCTAATAACGAGAGTAAAATCCTTGAACTTATGAAGTCAATAACTAATGATCAAGTAATCTTTATGGAACGATTAGGTAAAGCTGTCACAGCATTACGAATTGACGATTGGAATTCAAACACAATAGAAATGTTCCTAAGAGATTTAACTGCCTTTAAGGAAACTGTAGAGGACTTTGATAATAATTACACAGAGGGTAATGAAAATGATTCCGAAATGTACAAAATTGTTTTTATGGACAAAGCTGGTAGCCAGGTCGTTAAGACGTTCAGTAAGTCAGAATATAGTGACAGAGCAAAATTGCTCTTAAACGAAATCACAACGTCACTTGAAGAAATGGGGCAGGCAATTTCTCAACAGGAAAAGCGCCAGGTGCTCATGGAACTGCTTGAAAAGATGTGTTAGGAGGGCTTTGCTGTTGAATAGAATCGCTTATTTTGATAATGCTGCCACAACATTTCCAAAGCCTGAGGAAGTCTATTTATTTACCGATAAATTTTATCGAGAGTGTGGAGTCAATGTAGGTAGAGGGCAGCACAAGCTGGCCCTTACTGCAAGTAGTCTAGTAACAGATACAAGGACACTTTTACTAAATTTGTTTCATTGTCCCAATAAAAAGGTGGTCTTTACTCATACAGCAACAGAGGCTCTTAATATCATTTTACAAGGGTTATCCATCGGCGATTACTATAACATTTATATATCCCCTTTTGAACATAACGCCGTTACAAGGGTAATTAATCATCTGCAAAGCATTTATAAGCTGAATATCCATACTTTGGCTGTGGATAAAAACACCTTTATTTATGATCTAGAGAAAATAAAGTATCAGTTTGCAGAGAATAAGCCAAATATTGTTGTAGTAAGCCACGCAAGCAATGTATGTGGTGTGGTGGCTCCTGTTGATAAGATTTGTGTCTTATCAAAGGCTTATAATGCTATCAATGTGATTGATATGTGTCAAACTGCGGGACTGGTAGACACCGATTTAAGTAGTGGGGCTATTGACTTTGCAGTATTTGCCGGTCATAAAACTTTATATGGTCCGTTGGGTGTTGCTGGCTTTATTTTCTCAAGTGCAGTAAAACCATTGCCTTTGCTATATGGTGGGACTGGAGTAGATTCTGCAAACCAAGGCCTACCAGAAACAATACCGGAGAGGTATGAGGTAGCAAGTCCGAATATTATGGCGATTTCGGGATTAAATGCAGCCTTAAAATGGATTGAGAAAGTTGGTATCGAATCACTTTTTGAAAAAGAAAAGGAAAATCATAAAAGGTTGTTAGAAGTGTTAAAGATTTTCGGCAATATTAAAATCGTGAGTCCGATAGATGAAGAAATAGGCATAGGTGTAGTATCTTGTGTATTTGATGGTTACAGCAGTGACAGTATCGGTCAAATTTTGAACGAGCACGATATTGCAGTTAGAACAGGACTACATTGCGCCCCATATGCCCATGAGTTTTTAGGCACTTTACCTTCTGGTACAGTTCGGTTTAGTGTCAGTTATTTTAACGATGACAGCGATTTTGAAAAGCTACAAGAAGTGTTAGAGTACATCGAGGATAATGATTAGATGCGAGTATTATGAGTGAAACCGAATATGAAATTTTTACGTGCTAATTCAAATATTGTCAGCAAAACTAAGGTAGTACGTTCACGGGTTAATAAGGATAGAATGGTAGAACGACATTTTATTTCCTCACGGATGCTATCGTAAACGATTATGGCAAATGTACGATACGTTGGTACGCATCAAGCAGGAGATGAAAGATACAAACGGAAACATCTCAAACGCTTTAAGAAAATATTATTAGTTTGCTAATGGGAGAGTTTTTTAACTCTTTAACAATATCAAAGAATGCAGAAACAGAGGTGAAACCATGAGCTTGCAGGATATAGAAATCAAAAGTGAATATCGCTCATTGCTTGACAATATGGCTAAGGATTTTTATATTCCTTTGTTACAACAAGCAGTGTCATATAAAAGAGCCGTCGGATTTTTTTCGTCCTCAGCGCTTGTTGAAATATCTAAAGGCATAGCAGCACTTGTGGAAAATGGTGGTAATATGCTATTAGTAGCTTCTCCATATTTATCAGCGGAAGATGTGGAAGCAATACGCAAAGGATATGAATTGAGAGATAACATAATTAAAAAAGCTGTAGTGCGTGAACTCAGAGAAGCAAAAGATGTGTATGAGCAGGACCGGCTTAATCTTTTAGCAAATCTTATATCGGATGGCGTGTTAGACATCAAAATAGCCTTTATCGAAGATGAGGATAAAATGGGAATGTACCATGAAAAGATGGGCATTATCTGTGACGAGTCTGGCAACAAGGTTGCCTTTTCCGGTTCGATGAATGAGTCTGCAACGGCTATGAAAATAAATTATGAAACTATAGATGTGTTTTGCTCTTGGAAAGGTGAACAAGACCGTGTAGCTTCAAAGGAAAATGCGTTTGCATCGATTTGGAATGATTGTGAACCTAATATACGCATCGTTGACTTCCCAAACCTAAAGCAAGAAATTATTGATAGATATAAAAAAGCAGCCCCCAATTACGATATAGATAAGAATGAGTTTGGAGAAAGAATATTCGTATTAGAGAAAACAGCAAAATATCGTTTAGGACCTGATATTCCGCAGAATGTAGAGTTACACGATTACCAAATTGAGGCCATAGATGAATGGGAAAAGCGTAATTATAGAGGTATCTTTGATATGGCTACCGGAACAGGCAAGACCTTTACAGGACTAGGTGGTATTGTTCGGCTATATGACCATCTTAAGGGTAATTTGGCTGTTATAGTAGTATGCCCATATCAGCATTTAGTGGAACAATGGGTAGATGATATTAAACAGTTCAATATAAATCCTATAATTGGTCATAGCGGATCGGAACAAAATGATTATAAAAAACGTATAAAAAATACTGTATTTAACTTTAACTTAGGTATTAAAAAGTTTTTTTGTCTTGTGTGTACTAATGCCACATTTTCGTCAAAGGTTGTGCAAAAAGAACTTCTGCAGCTTCGAGGTAATATTTTGCTTGTAGTAGATGAAGCTCACAATTTTGGAGCGCTGAATATAAGTCAGACTTTAAGTGATGTTTATAAATACAGACTTGCGCTGTCGGCTACTTTTGAAAGACATAATGATGAAGAAGGAACAGCCAAACTCAAAAAGTATTTTGGCGATAAGTGTATTGAGTATGGATTAGAGAGGGCAATAAGAGAGAAGAAACTTACTCCGTACTATTATCATCCTGTTTTTATTACTCTTTCCGAAGCTGAATTAGAACGCTATGGTATCTTAACGCATGAAATCGGAAGGTGCTTAATAAAGGGGAAAAACGGTAAAAACAGGCTAAGTGAGAAAGGAAAACGGAAAGCGTTGGAACGTGCGAGGGTTGTTGCAGGTGCTATTCAAAAAGCCACTGTTTTGGTTGAACTTATGGAAGATTTTAGAGATGCTACTCACCTTTTGGTGTATTGCGGGGCTACGAAGTTATTTGCGCAAGAGTCTGATGACGATATTGATGATATTCGCCAGATTGATTTCATAACTAAAAAATTGGGCGATGATTTGAATATGAAGGTTTCACAGTTTACTTCAAGAGAGGACAATGAGGAACGTAAACTTCTCAAAAGAGAGTTCGAGAAGGGCGACAGTTTACAAGCTCTTATTGCGATAAAATGCTTAGATGAAGGCGTAAATATCCCAATGATAAAGGCGGCCTTCATTTTAGCCAGTACGACCAATCCAAAGGAGTACATACAGCGACGAGGTAGAGTATTGCGTCTTGCTCAAGGCAAGGAATATGCGGTTATTTATGATTTCGTAACGTTTCCAAGACCACTAGATACAGTCAAACAGCTAACAGTTGAGGAGATGAATAAAGACAAATCCTTAGTCCGCAATGAGCTAAAGCGCATTATCGAGTTTAAGGACTTGTCGCTTAATCCTTATGACGCTGACAAGCTTATTGATGATATTTCTGAAGCGTATGATATCTATACTGATGAAGAAGTTGAATATTACTAAAATATATTGGGAGGAAGAGTGATGAAAGACAATACAGAAATTAGGAACGGTGTAAACATAGAGAAGAATCGTGTTAGAAAGATGCTCATGAGAATTATATTTACTGAGAATGCTAATCAAAAAACCAAAGAAACAGGTGACAGTGAAATGGTAACTAAACTCCAGAAGATTATTGAGGAGGAAGTCAAATGCTTATAAAACAAATTGATATTCAGAATTTTCGACAATTTGCTGGGAAGCATACAATTGACTTCGCAACTGACCCAGTCAAGAATATTACCGTAATTATGGGTGAGAATGGAGCAGGTAAAACAACATTAGCGCAAGCCTTCCTGTGGGCTTTATACGGAGAAAATGATTTTCGAATAAAGGAGCTTATCAATCGTAATGTTAGGGACAGTATGATCCCGAATTCTAAAGAATACGTAAATGTTGACATATATATTAATCATGATGACAACCATTACATAATTTCAAGGCGGCAACCGTTCAAACGTGATTTTAATGCGGTGAAAGAGGAAAACACTGAGTTTACTATTAAATATAAGAAGAACGGTAGTCAAAAATATATGACCGAGTCCGAGTCAAAAATATTTGTAAAAAAAATGTTGCCGTACGAATTGTCGAAATTCTTCTTCTTTGATGGTGAGAGAATTAAGACTATGAGCGATGAAATTGAAAAAGGACGCAGTAAACAATTTTCCGAAGCAGTTCGAAGTTTGGTAGGCCTAACTGCAATAATGAACGCTATAAACCATCTTAAACCATCTACAACGAATCATACTGTTATTGGTAGGTACAATAACAAGATTGACGAAGCTGGTAATAAAAATATTGCTGAATTAAGCCGAAGGATTGGTAGGCTTGAGATTGAATATGAGGAGTTAGACCGGAGAATCGCTGAGTTAGAACCACAAATTAAATATTATCAAGAGCAAATTGCCGCTATTAAACAGGAGGTACTATCTTATGCCGATGCGGTTGAAATTCGTACAAAGTATAATTCGCTTGAGGCAGAAATAAGAAGACTTAGTATAATTAAAAACGAAGCAATTAAAACCTTTCTAAACTATTTTAATAAGAATACTCATTCGTTTTTGGCTAAACCGCTTATTGAACGATCATTGACAGAATTAGCATCTGCAGACAAGCTTGATAAAGGTATCCCCGATATGCACCAGAAAACCATCGAGTTTTTACTTAAGAGAGGATTTTGTATATGTGGAACCAAACTTGATGCTGGATCAAATGCTGTAAAAGAATTGTATAAAGTGATAGATTACCTACCGCCAAAGTCTATTGGCACAATGATTGGGCAGTTCGCTAAAACGTCAAAGGAAAAAACTCAACTATCTGAAACGTACTTTGATATGTTAACCAATTCGATTAAGCGGATAATGGAAATTGAAGATTCTATTTCATTAAAAACTCGTGAAATGACTACACTTTACAACAATTTAAGTGATACATCGAAAATCAAAGCATTAAAAGAGAAGCAAGCTGAGGATGAACAAAGAGTAGTTCAATTTTCGCAGGAGATACGAGAGAAATCGGAAAGACTTGGTGCAGTAAAGAGTAACAAAAAAAATCTCGAAGCTGAAAAGGATAAACTCATTCTTGTTGATGAGAAAAACCGAGAGTTTGAAGTTTATAGGCAATATGCATTTCACTTATTTGATGAGTTGGTTAAGACTTACCACTATCAAGAGATGGTAACACGTGAAAGGCTAGAAAGGTACATAAACGAGATTTTCTCCGATATATATGAAGGCGGGATTGCTATTAAGGTCGATGACAAATATAACATCGGAGTTAGTGTAATGGATACAGATACTTCAGAGGATGAGTTGGAGAGGTCAACAGCGCAGAATTATTCCGTTATCTTTGCATTTATTGCGGGCATTATTAAGATGGCGAAAGAGAAAAGTCAGGAAGTATCCGGCACGAATAAAGAGGTTGGAGAAGATGATAGAATATTCTACGAAGCAGCTGGTTATCCGCTAGTGATGGACGCACCGTTATCAGCGTTTGATAAGAAACGCATTAAAAATATCTGTGATACGTTGCCTAAAATTGCACAACAAATTGTTTTCTTTATTAAAGATACAGATGGTGATGTGGCAGAGGAGCATTTGGGGAGCATAATTGGAGCAAAGTATCTAATTAAGAAGAGCACACTTACTCAGTCTGAAATTTGTGAGAGGTGATTCTATGTTCAAGAAAAATATAATTCTTAAAGGCAAGCACGCAGAATATATGAAAAAACTACACTCCATACTTAATGTAAGCAACGGTATTAAGTTGTTTAACCGTAACCTTGATGTGTATATTTTTGCTCCAATTATTGGGATAGTTTATGGTAGAACTGCTCTTGTGGACAATGAGCTGAAGGATGATACAAGTATTCATACCGAGCAACTTCAAGGGGAGTTAGACGTGTTAACTTATAATTATAGGCTCATTATGTTACTTGCTCAAAAAGACACTTTATCTCTAGAAGAAAGAATGGATAGAGCTTTTAGGTATGATAAAGATGAAGGAAAACGCAAAGCTGGAGATGAGTTGTTTGAACAGTATGTTTTAGGCGGAATAGAGGTTCTATATGAAAAAATCATGGAAGAATCTAAAGAAATGGATCAATATCTGCAGAACATATTTAAGTTCATTAGCGAGTACAATGAACGCTATAATTCTATGATTGAGAATGACAAGATCTATGATTTATGCCGATTGGCAAGCGATTAACAAATTGTGGATAAAATCAACATATTGATGAAAGCTAGTGGTTTCTATTCAAGATATAGGTCATGAGTCATAGCAATTATAATCAAGGTTTTTGTAGAGAAAAGCAACACCTGTTGCATGTTGCCCCCACTGAGGTAGGGATAATGATCAACAAAATATGGTTCTCGGATGTACAAAAAGATATATTATGAAATTTATAGCCGTTTGCAAATCGCTCAATATAACCCTTGAAGAATGGTTTGAGATTGCATTGAAAGCATCGGTATTCGACGTCTTGGTTAAGTACCTTGACAACCCAGATGGCTCAAATTAATTATAATCTTGACAGTAACATCGGTGAAAACATAGTCCACTACCGAAAAGAACGTAAGCTATCTCAAGCAAAACTTGCTGTTATTGTGGGTATGGAGGATAACCGTCTCAGTTGCATCGAGATTGGTCTTAAATATCCGTAAATTTGATAGCACGATTAGCAGTGGCTCTTGGAGTTGTCGATTGAAGATTTAACTACCCAGCACTTGTGCCCGACTGTTTGAAGTGAATAATATGGAGTAAATTGACCCACTGTTTGAGTGTCAGAGCCAGAGATTGAATTTTCAGAGCCACTAATCCGGCATAACAGCCACTCAATGGTACACTTGTCATAGGTCTACCCAAGTTCTAACGGTATTCGCTGGTTTAGTTTTCAAGCAAGGTAAACGAGTAATTATGTCTATAATTTTAGAAGCTTGGTTTTTTGATAAAATGTTACAAGGTGGGTAGTTATGAATATTAGCAACTATGAGAAAGCATTATCTAAACTCCATAGTGATATTTTATTCCTTATGGTAACAGCTACAGATAGAGAAACGTTTTCTTTATTGGAAGAGTTAAGTCCATTGGATAATTATGATGAGGTTGAAAAGTGTTTTGTGGAAAACGGAACATATCATATAGGGAAATTAGGCATTTATAATGTTATACATGTTCAATGTGGTAGCATGGGTGCAGTTGGAAGAGATTCATCAGTTAATACGGTAAGTGATGCTATTCGACATTGGAATCCCAATGCGATTATTATGGTTGGTATTGCATTCGGAATGGATGCACAAAAACAACAAATAGGAGATGTTTTAGTTTCGCAAGCTATTGTCAATTATGAAAGTGCGCGAATTTCTAAAAGTGAAACAATTTATAGAGGAAATATTCCAGAAAGTGGGAAACTGCTGTTAAATCGATTCCAGAATATGTTTAATTGGAACTTTGTTTTAGAGAAAGGGCGTAAAGCACGGAAACATGTTGGACTAATAGTCTCAGGTGAGAAATTGGTTGATAACAATGGTTTTAAGAATAATTTAAAGCAGAGCTTTCCGAATGCAATTGGCGGAGAAATGGAGGGTTTTGGCGTATATAGCGCTTCTGCTAATGCTGGGATTAATGAATGGATTATCGTAAAGGCGATATGTGACTGGGCAGATGGAAACAAAAATGAAAATAAAAGTGAGTACCAGCAAATCGCTGCTGAATCTGCTGTATCTTTATGTAAAGCTGTAATGTCAGAAAAAGCATTTGCTGATCTAGAAAAAAGGTCTTCTGTGCAAGATGCGATGAGCAGTAACTCGTTATATACCAACCTATTACCAATAGAATCTCGATATACGATAAATGTTAGCAATAACAAGCTTAGCTTTTTTCATCCACAACATGTTTTTAATGGAAGTAACAGAAGCAAACTAGTAAAAAGTATTTGTGGATCCATTAATCAATACAAATGGATTAATTTATGGGGGAATGTCTGGAGTGGAAAAAGTCAGTTATTACTTTTACTTTCGGAACAAGTATCTAGATATTATTGGATTGATTTAAAAAATAAAAATCCAGATGAAGCTTTTCAAACTTTATTACAACTTCTAATTAGTAGTATCGACTATAAGATTATTGATGAGAACCATCTTATAACTACTTTTTTGAATAACTTTGAAGAAAACACAGTTTTTCTTATTGATGATATCCCAATTTTGCCAAGGGATCACAAATTACTTAATCTATTATTAAATCTGTGCCACATTGGGGAACAAAGACAAATTCGGCTAGTAACAACAGGAAATCAAAAATTGACTTCCATTGTCAGAAATGATTGTATGCTTCATGCAATAAATATTCCTCCCATGAATGAGGAAGAAGTAAAAGAAATATTACAACATTTTAAAGCACCGGATCGAATTTTAGATAGTAAAGTAAATACATGGCTTGCTGCAACTAATGGAAGGACGCCAGCTATCATAATGGCTTTAATCAAGTATTTAGAAGATAATAATTGGAATATTAATAATAATGTATTTGATGCAATTATATATAGTAATGCTGGAGAAGTGTCCTTTGAATTACAACGGCTAATCAATCATACTATTCCAAATGAAGAAACGCGAGAACTGCTTTATCGTATCGCCATAGTGGGGCATGAAATACCTCAGGACTATATTCCATATATTGCATCCACTTTTCCTCCTGTGCAACATACAATGGAGCGAATGAACGAATTGTTCGGGCAATGGGTTCTTCTTGATAATGAAGGACAATATAATGTTCCCTCTAGTATTAAGAACATAGCGGAGAAAAATGTAAGCTATGAACTTAAAAAGCAGGTTTCTTTAGTTGTAGCAGAGCAAATAATAAAGAAACGCACTTTAAATCAGTTTGATGTAACACGTTTAATTGGTCATTTTCTTCAGGCGGAGCAGTATGATGACGCCGGAAATGTTTATATTCGCGCATTATGGGAACTTGATAATAGCGATTATACATATGATCCTTTTATGTTTACAACGTTTTGGAGTACCCTTCCGTTACCCATTAAAATGAATGATGATTTAAAGTGTCGTATTAGAATATTACAAATAAAGGTGTTTAGTAAGCTTAATAAAGATATTAGTTTTGCAATTGAAAATCTCATAGAGTGTTCTGAAAAACAAGAATCTTTATATTACTACTTGTTAATAGGGGCGGCAACTATTGGCCTTTCAAATACTAATGTTGCATTAGATTTGTTTCATAGAGCATTAATAAAAGGTGTAAATATTGATTTCCATGGTTCTGATTCTCTTCCAATGAATATCATGTCGGGAATAACTTTTCTCACTGTTGCTCAAATAAAAGATCTGGCACAATTAAAAAAGTGGTTTGAAAATTTAAAACTTATTAATTTTAAATTGATTGAGGAAGCTTGTGAACATAAGGGTTTCTATGCTTCAATATTTATAGCAGTAGAAAGAGTTTTGTTTAAAGCTATTGAGCCCACCTCTACCAAAAAATTGTTAATAGAAACAAGAGAAGTCTTTAGTAAAATGCAGGAATACGGACAAAAATCTAATTGGCTTTTCTTTTATGCCTTAGCTGCAAGAGAACAATTGCAGTTAATTAACACTCATGATAGTTATCAAGAAGCAGGCACATTTTATATGTCGACAATGCTTACCTGTAAGGATAATCAATTGTCAGGCTTTTTAATAACATCAATGATGTCGATAATTTCTTCAGATAAAAAAGACTATGAGTATGCTAAGCGTTTAATAAAGCAAGCACTAACTTTTGAAGTCAATGAAGATTATTTATTGTTAGAAAAAGTCAACCTTCATTTAACTCTGTCGTCCATTTTGGACGATGAAGATCCTGAAAAATCTATTGAAGAAACCCAGAAAGCACTGGATATAGTAGTTCCAACTTTCGAATGGGGCCTAGCATACAATTTAAAAATATACGGAGAACATTTGATAAATATCTATTTGCACGGGCGTACTAAACAATATATCAACCTATACTACGAAGTTGCTAAGTTGCTGTTAGAAAATGAACAATTCGATGGTCGTGAAGAAATAATAGCTATCTGGTGCCATGTTCTTATATATATTGTAAATGACATTGTGTATAATACTAAACCAATGATGTATGGCGAAGAGGAATATGTATCACCAAGGAGAAGGATATTTATTAATGACAAAGCCTCAGAGTGGTTCCTCAATAACCATTCCGAAGATAAACTATATTTTGCATTGTTTTTAATATCAGATTTACTTAGCTTTTACGGAAAAATAATTGAAACACAGGAAATAATCAGAGAGGCAGTGATCCAGAAAAGTATTTTGCCTGAAACTAATGTTCGGAATAATATGGGCCTAGCGGTATTGGTATCACCTTTTATTTGGCTTCAAACCATACAATGCAATATGATTCCTGATGCATTTAACTTGCTCAACAGTGCGTATGATTATCTTAATGAAAACACACCTTCAAATGATGTTTTTAAAGATTTTCTTACTATGCATTTTTTCATGATTACAGTATCTTTTATTAACAAGTACATTGAAGCTAGTAGGGATTCTCAAGCGAAAATTTTAAAATCTTTTCAGACAGAAATAATTAATTTCTGTAATACTTACAAAAGCTTTCCTTTAGCTGTTAAGTATAAAGAGATGATTATGATATTTATTAATAATAATTTTACTAGCAACGATTTACTAAATATTGGAAATAATTTTAAAACATCTTTCCCCGAACTACAGGTTATGGCATATTTACTTTCAACCGCCGAACTACCCATTACCCAAAGCACATTACAAATACAAATAAATACTTTACAGTACATATCATTTCGCATTAAACCCAATGATGCTTTTTACAGAATAGAGTATTTACAATACTTGAAAAATACATGGCTAAATTTATTAAATGGAGAAAATAGATTAAATAGTGATCTTAATAAAGCAAAAAGATTGATGAGTGACGACGCAGTTATTACACCTAAACTCAAAGACATAAAACATGTGTTAAAATTATTGAAGAATGGATGCAATGTTCAATTGGAAGAAGAAATTACCAAATGGTTATTCGATTAATGCTAATTAGGGTTGAACTGAATAAGAACTTGTCGATATGACACTACTTTCGATTAGGCTAATAATGGGAGTGCTGAATGGAGTGATTCATAATGACAAAAGGTAAAATTGAAAATGGAGACTATCAAAATGGAACGACATATTGGTTTATGGGAAAAAGAAAATAGTGATAAACTGGCTGTAGCTGAGTTAATTATTGATGGAAATCATATTGAGTTTTATCGACGTGATTACAGTGAAGTATTTCCCTGTGCTTTCGTTGGTAGTGATAATGACCACAGATATAAGGTGTTTACTTCTGGCTCAGGCAATTATGGTAAACATAGAACACTGGAGAACATTGCAAGCTATAGGGTGTTTTATGTTTTACAGCAAAATTGTGAATTCAAATCAGGGTTAGAAATTGATGATATTAAAACAGTTTCTTTGGTGATTCATGAATTGATTGATTGGATTGCTTTGAAAACTATAGATTGGGGAGCAACAGAAGATGGGGAATTAATAGCAGCAGAAACAAAATTGCCAAGTATGATTTTAAAAGATGGAGACCCTCGTGTTGAAATATATTTTGAATCGAAGAGCTCTTTATTTGACCCAAGTGCGGATAGCAGAACTATGTTTACAATCAATAATCAACCCAGAATACGTGTATCATATGGGGAACCTAAAAATATCCGCCAAGTACACAGTGACATAAGAGCGCTGATGCAATTTTTTGCTTTAATGATTGGATATGTAACGGATGTACTAGATATACGGCTTGAAATACAGGGACAGGATTTAAAGAGTTGGTTGTATATTAATGAAGATTTTTCGTACAATCTAAGAACCCTAGGCATTATAAATAAACCTAGAACTAAGTTGCAAAAAGTTCAAGAAAATTTACATACTTATTTTGAAACCTGGTATACCTTTTACAAAGATGATAAATATGAATTAGTCCGTAGAATGTATTTTATGGGAAATACGAAGAAAAATATTTTTGCTGAAGATATATTAGTTCAATATGTTAGAATACTGGAGGGGTATCATTTAAGAGTTACTGACGAAGAACAGATTGCAAGTGATATAGAAAAAGACATAAAAGAGATGATTTTTACCAATGAAGGAAAAGAATTATTTCAACCGATTTTTGACAAAGCTAATTGGAAATATAACTCAAAGCACGCTAATGATGTTGCTTCGTGGATTGCATCTGGATTCTTAGGAAGAATTAATCTAGCAGAAAGATTGAAAGAATTAGATGACATGTTTTTTAACATCATAGCGTTGAATGCAGAGACCATTAAAAGAATTGATAGGGTAAGTGGAACGGTAAATGAAAGCAAAGAGTCTAGCGCTGTTATCGCCGATTACTATAAAAAGATTGCATCAACTCGAAATTATTATTCACATTACAAAGCTAATCGGGATAACGTATTAGGATTCCAGCAAATGTACGATACCATAAATGTTCTTAAGTCACTAATTATAATGATATTATATTCTCATATGGGAATGTCAAAAGAAGAAATTAGAAAAATCATTATATGGGATTCAGAACTTCATTTCCAAACTATGTGTTTACGACAAGAAGGAGAATTACCAGATCAAATTTAATACGTAATCTAACTTTATGAGTTTTTAAGACGCGTAGTAAAGTTTAACTTAACTGCACATTATCCATATTAATGATATTTCTGCGATTGATGAAGCTTGCCAGAGGAAATATTCGTATCTGTCCGACTTCCTGAGACACAAAAAGATTTCATGGGAAAGTCATTTTTTTATGTAAGACTTGACACAGGCTAACGAAAAATACAAGGGCGATGCGATGCTTCAAAAGACATTCACGGTAGACTTTCTAACCAAAAAGAAAAAAATTAATGAGGGCGAGATTCCACAGTATTATGTGGAGAATAGCCATCCAGCAGTTATAGAGCCTGAAATATTTGATATGGTTCAGTTTGAGATGAAACGTCGAAAAGAAAAAGGTGGACACCACAGCGGGGCAGGCTGCTTCTCGAGTAAAATTGCTTGCGGCGAGTGCGGTAATTTCTACGGATCAAAGGTGTGGCACTCCACCAGCAAATATCGCCGTACGATCTGGCAATGCAACCACAAATTCAAAGGCCCCGAAAAATGCGGAACACCACACATTGCCGAAGCCACCTTAAAGCAGTCATTTTTGAATGCCTTTAACCAACTGATAACAAACAAGTATGAAATCATGGAAAACTGTGAAATGATCAAGCAGGTATTAACAGACACTGCCGACTTGAATTCTGAAACGGAAAAACTGCAAGACGAGATTGTTATGGTTACAGAGTTGATTCGTCAGTGGGTGGATGAAAATGCACGCTCGATCATCGATCAGGCTGAATACCAACAACGATATAATGGGCTTGTTGCACGATACGAGAAAGCCAAAGACAGGCTCGGAAAAATCGAAGAACTGCAACAAGACCGCTGGGTGAAGAGAGAGCAGTTGGATGCATTTATAGCAACTTTGTTACGGCAGGATTCTGTTCTGGTAGAGTTTGATGAGACTCTTTGGTTTGCGATCGCGGATAAAGTCACCGTTTATGCTTCAGATGATATACGGTTCACTTTTAGGGATGGTACGGTGATTGAAGCATAATATTTCACGAACCCGCAGGGTCAGCAATGTGCTGATTTTGCGGGTTTTTTGATTTGTGGTTAGAGAAATAATTGTATGATGATGGAAAGTGTAGTGAACTCACAAGCTGGATGGAGGCTAATATTAGAGGTATTTGGTAAGGACTTTAATTTTACTTTGTAATCCTCTTAAATTTGCCCCCTACTTGCAGTAGACATAGAAATTAAACAACTTCAATATGTATATATTCAATTTGCATCGGTAATTACATACCGACTTAAACTTCTTGGACAAGTGTCCCTCCTTACTCGAAACTTCACGATCAAGGAGCAGTTCTGTAGGTAAGCATCCGCGGGCCATTGTTTCTACAATTGAAAAACCTAATCAGCCCGTGTTTCACTTGGATTTTCAAGGAATCACAATTGCCCCGATAATACTGTTGTTCCCATTTGAAGTAGGTATAGTAACTTTGATATTTAATTTCTTGCCTTTAAACGAAAAATCCTTAACTACGTTATCGAATCCAACCGTCGGGTTACCTGTAAGATATAGATCCCATTCGTATTTAGTACCTGGTTTTAAAGTTGTACCTACTATTTCTGCAGTATTGTTTGATGAGATGAGAGCAGTTTTTGAAAAAATACTGCCGTAGAAGGGCCAACCCCACATAAGTGTATCTTCGAAATGGTTTCCCAAAATATCAATCCTATTAAGTTTAGCCTCATCTTTAGTTGTTACAGTTATTTTGAGATGTCCATCTACAATGCCGTCTGGACTATTTGAGCGAAACGTCGTTTTACCACCTAATGTTGAATACAAATACATTGCAGTATCTTTGTCAGCACCTAACCATTGAACACCGAGAGTTATAGGGCCGCTTTGCTTAACGAATCTATCAGGGAAATTATTTTGCTGACTTATTGGTTGAGTTGAAGGTTTACTTTGCTTTATATCCTTATTTGAATTGTTATTATTTGATGGTTGTGTCACATAATTCCCTTGGGGCGTCTGTGTAGATTGAGAAGTACCGCATCCCACTAAAACTAACCCTAGGAATAAAGTAATAATCGTTATTCGATTAATAAGTTTCATACCTGTTTTCCCTTCTTCCTCAAATTTCTTACATATTATGTTTATTCTATTATTTTTGTAAAATATCCTCTTTGAAAGTTCGGAAATCAGGTGCATGTTGCACATGTCTATGTAATTATTACTCATTTTGCACCCAAAGAGAGAACCCGTTATAAGCACCTTCAGGGTGCTTTTTGTTTTGCCTTTGAAAGGAGGTGATTAGATATAGTGGCAAAAAAAGTGACAGCCAAGAATAAGTTCTGGGCATTCAAAGCACTGGCCGACAATAAAGGCGAGTTAACCATTTATGGAGAGATCGCAGATTCACAAGGTGGTTGGTTTAGGAGGGGAACGAGGTAACTCCAACATCGTTTAAGGCAGAGCTCGATGCCCTTGGGGATATAACGATACTAAACGTGTACATGAATTCCCCAGGGGGGACGTCTTTGAGGAGTTGCGTCAAGCCCTACGGGTAAAGCAAGAGCAGCTGGATGCCTTTATTTCAAATTTGTTACGGCAGGATTCTGTTCTGACATAGTTTGACGAGACTCTTTGGTTTGCGATTGCGGATACAGTTACGGTCTACGCTTCCGATGAGATACAGTTTACATTTAGGGATGGTACGGTGATTGAAGCATAATATCCAACAATTTAAGAACCCGTAGGGTTAGCGGTGTGCTAACCCTACGGGTTTCTTTTGGTTTTTGGTGAAGAAGTCTCAACAATGGTAAAAAACTACATGATAAATTATTCATCAAAATTTATCATTGACATAATAAATTTTATCATCTATGATATAATCATAAAACACAAAGGGGGTCTAGTGATGAATTACGATAAAATAATCTTGGAACTATTAAGTAGGGTGCAATGTCTTGAAGAACAGATGTCTACAGTTAAGGATGATCTGGCATCTCATAAATGTGATGAGGATGGAGTTGATGAAGTCGATACTAAAACGGGAGATTTTACTCGGTCGCAGGCAAGAGACAAAGCAATGGAAATCATTCAGAGTAAGTTCCAGGATTATATTGTAGAGAAGGCTTCAAGGAGAGAGGGAAGTGGCATAAAATTAATAAAATCAAATGAAAATGCCAAGAAACCTATCATTATAAAATTCTTTCATAGTAAGACATACGAACATGGACACGCTTGGCACACAATTAATCTTGATGACATAATTGGGAGCATATTTGATTTTTGCTTATTCTCGATTGTAGATAAAAATGGTGAGTGGAATTTCTTGTTGTTTGAGCCGGATGAATTGGGAATTTACCGAGATGAAAATCGCTCTGCAAACAGCGAGTTGCTTCATTTGTATTTTGTGATTAAAGATGAGAAGGCAACTGAAGTTCGTGAAAAGCCTATTGACGTTACTGACCATCTGGAAAATTGGAATCTATTGGGATGATCGCCGGTGTTAGAGCCTTAAAACGCGTCGGGTAGAGCGGGAGATAATCGAGTTTTTCTTAAGTCATAATGATGTCGATGATATCCCGGTTACCAGACGGTATGGTAGTATCTTAATGTTGTAAAACCTATAGTAAAGAAAAACCATAAGATTGGCGGATTATTTGTCTTTCTTATGGTTTTTGGTTTAATGGAGTTTAAGGATACTTATACCAATTATTTAATGATTGCAGTTATGAGATAGCGTATAATTAATTGTAGAAACGGCACAGTAATACGTTTGCCTTAGGGAAAAGAAGAATGAGAACACCAAAAGCCTAAACGGTACTATAAGGGGTGATACTATGAAATTAACGGATACCCAGAGAAAGCTTGCTGAACAGCTGCTGTTGACTGTTATTAAGCGCGAGAGCGTAGTTGAGTATAATGAACTGGCTGAAAGGATCAATCCTCCAATATTTCAAAGGCAGGTTGGTAGAGAGATTGGTGAGGTTTCAAAGCTGTGCAAGGAACTTGGACTACCTCTGCTCTCGGCAAAAGTTGTCAGTAGAGGCAGTGGAACCGCCGGAGTTGGATTCTACGATCTGATGAGGGAGCTCGGAATTGACACTATGGGAAGAAATGAAAGGGAGCTGTTTTCTCTAGAACTAAGAAGAATACGAGAATGTAAAGAATGGTATAAGCTGGCAGATTACCTGAATTTTGATTTAGAGTTACCACGTCCGCATGAAAACATCGAAACTAATATTCCAACTACTACAGATACGCTCATGGAGAACGCCCCCACTATGCTGAAAGAAACGGATGATACACCTACTAATATCGCGTCTACCTTCGAACAAACAGCATCGCTCGAAAAGGAAATAATCGGAATGCAGCCATTGCCCGAGGAACTAGTTGCCACTCAAGGCGAAACCTTTACCGAAGGTGCCAAAAGGCAGATTATTGTAAACGCCTATGAACGTAACCCTAATGCCCGGCATAAATGCATTGAGATACTTGGCAGCAAATGTATAATATGTGGTTTTGACTTTGGTACCTTCTACGGCCCTGACTTAGAAGGAAAGATACATATTCACCACACCAAGCCACTTCACTTGATTGAGGACACCTATGAAGTCGACCCGGAACACGACCTTGTACCTGTTTGTCCCAATTGCCATATGGTGTTACATTCAAAGCAAGGTGGTACTTATTCGATTGAAGAAGTGAAGAAGATGGTTGCTAAAAACAGGATTAAATCTTAATGGCAAGGGCGATTACCGACAGAACGTTCTTCAAATGTATTCAAGATTGGAAGGATTAAGATGCCCAATAAAAACTGGTCAAAACTGAATAGTTTGCAACTAGGAAGATATGCAGAGTATTATGCAAAGATGGAATTTGCGTCATATGGTTTTGAGGTTTACACATCCGAAGTGGATAATCACGGGATTGACTTTATTGCGAAAAGCAAAAGCGGGAGATTTCTTGAGATTCAAGTGAAATCTGTTAGACGATCCAATTATGTTTTTATGCAAAAGGAAAAATGGAACATAGATAATTCGGATATCTATCTATCGTTATTATTGTTTGAAGATGGCAAGCTACCAGAAACTTACCTTGTTCCTGCCTCGGCATGGAAAGTCCCCAATGATCTTCTATGTGACAAAGACTACGAGGGGTTAAAAAGCAAACCTGAGTATGGTTTGAATTTGTCCAAAAAGAATATGCACATACTCAAACCGTTTAATTTCGAAGAAGTTCTTGAGTCTTTGTTAGAGGATGACAAGAGGTTGGTCAAATAGAGAATCAAAGTATATAAGATTGCTGCCTGAGTATTTTATTTGAGGTGTTTCTTATGGAAACAAGGACATATGAAAGAGAAAAGCTTTATAAGGAAGTTTGGGTTGAACCAATGACAACAGTTGCCAAGCGGTATGGCATATCTGATGTTGCGTTGAGAAAACATTGTAAGAAGCTTGGAATACCCACGCCTCCAAATGGCTATTGGGCGAAAGTTCAAGCTGGGCAAAAACCAAAGATACCAAATCTTCCGAAGTCAAAAGGACCAGATAAGATTGTAACGAGAAATCCTTCCATGAATCGTTCGAGTAGTCTATCCGGGATTAAGAATACGGAGACTCTTTCGTTCTTACCGGAGGATCATTATCAAACTGTAAAAGGTTATTGTTTATCTTTAGTTGTTTCTGCAGAATTAACCCATCTACATGGTTTAGTCAGAGACACAATACAATATTTACGTTCAAGGAAGGAAACTACAAAACCTCCATTGAACAGGGTTTTAAATATTGGTGTTTCAGATGATCAGAAAGATCGGGCATATAAAATACTAAGTACTCTATTTAAGGCTGTAGAACATCTAGGCTATTCTGTTGATATTAAAGCGCCAAAGGCAGAACGCTATTACAACTATGAGCGACGCGTGCATGACAACGTTACATATATAAGTTTGGGGGTTGATGGGGTACCTATTCTAATCAAAGAGTTACAGCAGAGAGTAGAGCATAAACCTACAAAAGAAGAGCTTGCCGATCAGAAAAGATATAGTTGGGCGCGCATACCACCTTATGACTTAGTGAAAAATGGGAAGTTGAATTTTGAAATTGACGAATATCATTCTAAGCGCAAACATTGGCGTGACAGTGATAATAAGAAAATTGAAGACCAAATCGGTGAAATAATTATATGGATAATGGAAGCCATTAATATTGTAAAAGATAGACGTGAAAAACGTGAAACTGAGGAAATCTGCAGAGCCGAACAAGAACGTGTACGGTTGGAAAGTGAAAAAAAGAGAAAAGAAGAATTGGAGCAACTAGAAATATTTGAAAATCATGCGTCTGATTGGAGTAGAGCGGAAAAAATAAGAAAGTTTGCTGAGAGCATAGAATTAAAAATTGCGGACTTTGAAAGTGAACAAGAAAGGGCAAAGATACAGAACTTGCTTAAATGGGTAAGAGACAAGGCGGACTGGCTAGATCCACTGACCAGGAAGCAGGATGAAATATTAGGCGAAAGCGCTCTGTTATTTGATCTGCTCGGCGATGATTGGATTCCTGAAGAGTAAACACCACAGTGGCTTGTATGGTTGTGTTAAAAAGGATACGCTTCCGATGATATACAGTTTACATTTAGGGACGGTACGGTGATTGAAGAATAAGATTATCGAACCACAAAACTGCAGGGTTTTTTCAGCAAAAGAGATGAGCGAATCGAATGCAATCTCAGTGTCAAATATGAAAAAGGCTGTTAAACTATACCTTGCGAAATTGATCCTGCATGGAATGGGATCTACTCGGCAGAGCGGATATTTAGTTTGAGCTTGTAAAGATAACGGAAAGGCGAGCGTTTGGATGGAATAACGGAGCGGTTTCTATTGCTTATTTGTCTCTCTTTATGTAGAATATTGTAACCAGTGAAGAACCCTATTTCAGGACAATAAATTATGATGTTAACTTAGTAAAGGAGATAAGATGGGTAATCAAAAAATTGCTGTAATTTCTGGGGGGGCTTCAGGAATGGGCGCAGCTACTGCTAAATTATTAGTAAATAAAAAATGTAAGGTGTATATATTAGATATAAATATAGGAAAAGAAATAGATGAGAATTATATTTATATGGAATGTGATGTTAGTTGTTATACCGATGTGATAAGTAAAGTGGATATTATTAAGGAAACTGAGGGAAGAGTAGATTATTTATTTACTTGCGCGGGTATTCATCTGAATGGTTATTTGGATGAAATCAATTTTGAACAGTTTGATAGAATTATGAAAACAAATGTATATGGCGCTTTTTATGTTATTAAAGAAGTAATTCCTCTAATGAAGAAGAATAAACAAGGTAGCATAGTATTAATGGGATCAGACCAAAGTATTATAGCGAAATTTAAAAACTCAATTTATGGTGCAACAAAGGGAGCCATCGCTCAACTGTCAAAGGGTTTAGCAGTAGATTATGCTGATTTTAACATCAGAGTTAATTGTGTATGTCCAGGCACTATTGATACTCCAATGTTTCAGAACGCTGCTAATACATATGCTAATTTATATAACTTACCAGTTGAATCTATAATCGAAGAAAGTAAAAACGCACAGCCGATAAAAAGAATAGGCACAGCAGATGAAGTAGCAAAGGTAGTCGAATTTTTATTATCTGATGCTAGCAGTTATATAACTGGAGCTTCAATAAGCGTAGATGGTGGGTTTACAAGTATCTAAAGAAGGAGCATTACTGACACCCAATCAATGGATAGGTGGAACGAAGGAATTTAGGTCAGATCCTTAATCTTGACCATGTTAGACATGGGAGATTTAGCACCATGAGTAAATGGGTTTACAACGGTCAACATACGAAAAACAATAGACGTTATCTTTGCCATATCCATTTTCTCTGAATCTTGCATTCTATGTAGATTCTATTCTAGGTGAGCTGTTTTGGTAATTTAAGAATCCTATGAAAACGAGAGAAGTAAAGAAAACAATAAGAGGTTATAGGAAGGGGAATAATTAATGAAAAAAGAAAATGGTTCTAATTCTGACGATCACCTAAAAATAGATAGTCTGGTCATTACTATACTAATTCCCATATTTTCTTTAATCATTGGTGTTCTATTTAGTATTTTAATAGAATCAAGTGTACAAGAATTAGTTACTATTACGTTACTTACTATGATTTTTTCATCATTGCTTGAGTATAATATTAATTCAAAACTTAGTACAAAGAAGATTTTTGAAAACAATATGATATTAAACGCAAAAATCGATCAATTAAAATTATTATCAGTAATACAGGATGATATAATTAAGTTGAAACACCCTTATTTTAAAAAATGGAGTGAAATAAAACTGGAAGAATTCATAGCAAGTAATTATGATTTTTTTCAAGGTTCTAATAGAACTCACCCACATGCTGAAGATACTTTTGGGATAGAAGGTATAAATCATACTCAACGAACTTTAAGATGTCTAAGTTCAGTTAAAGATTATTGGGATGATAATTTTGCAATAGAGTATTTAAAAGCACAAATTGCATTAATAAAAACAAAAGGAATTAGAATTCAAAGGATTTGGGTTATAGACAAAGAGAACTTTGAAAAATTATTTCCAAAAATGGAAAATCAACTTAAATCAGGCATTGAATTGTACTATATTTTCAGGAATACTGAATATATGAATCCTGATTGGCTCAACGAAGATTATTTAATCCAAGACGATAACTTACTTGTAGAAATAAATTGTGAGAGTCATAAACATACTAATGGAAATGATAAAACGGAACATATTACGATAAATCAATGGGAAGTGCACAGCAAAATTCAAAGATTTATGAGGATTCTTGAAAGAGCAGAGAAATTTCTAGGGAGTGAATTAAATATTCAAAATAATGAGGTCTATGAAATCACGAAAGAGGGCAACTCTATTAGCGTATAATGATACTTATATGATTATTTTTTGGTTAGATGGTGACATGTTGGTCTGAATTCCTTCGAGCTAATCATTTGTGTTTAAGTATGAAGCAAGCCGAGGTTATGCCAGAAGCTATAGTTGATCACATGGAGTCACATAAGTGCGACGTGGTTAAGTTCTGGGCGCAGACAACTGGTCGGCCAATGTTTAGAAAATAAAAGAGAACCTTTGTCTAATACAGGATTTGCACCCCCCAAAAAGTAAATGCACCCGATTGAAAAACAAGGGAGTGAATAATTAATTTGTATCAATTATTGAGTTATTAGACAATCAAACCCTCGAATTTCGGCGGAGATACATAACGAAAGCCTTGAGGTACATGAAGTTGTACGATCTCAAGGCTTTTTTGCATTAAAGAAAGATATTCCTATACAGACCTTCACTAATATCACTTTAGCTACGGAAGAGACGTTGAAAGCTTTAGGTGAAGCCGGTCTTGACGAGTTGCGTTTCAACCTGGGTGCCTAAATACATATATTTCATAATAAATGTATTTACTGGAAGGATAACTCTCCCTTATGTCGAAGAAGTGAGTTGATAGTGAGAGATATATAGGTTTTTGTCGATCTATTAATAAGGCCGTTCAAATTGATGTGTGGAAAGAGTTCAGAGACGAAAAGGATAAGGATACTATTTTAAAAACAGTCTATAAGTGTAGCGCAAGTTCCGTAGAAATTCCAGGTTTTGGTGGAGTAAGCCATGGGCATAAGGATCATGGATTACTTTAAAAGTTGAAATAAGTGTGGGGCGGGGGAAAAAGCGGTGATAATATCAATCAAGCTTACCTATCGTTTTTATTACGTTGTTTTTTTGAACCGTCTGGCTTTGCTGAATATTATATTAATCAATCGGGCAACCAATTTTTCTTCATGCCAAATGTCTCACTATCATTAGATAGGATCACTTAAGTTGTGGGAGTGTTATTAAAATGTTCACTAGGAAAGCAAGAAAATTAGGCAAAAATATGCTGATTATTCTGTTAATTACCGGACTAATAATAACCGGTATACCAACTGAACTCTATGCCGAATCACCTCCCGTCGCCCCGGTAGCGCCAATAAGTACAATGGACATAGCTGGAGTAACGTCACCGGCAACAGGCGTAACACCAGTATTGACAATAGCTGATACGACAGAATATTCGGCAACGATTGCCTGGTCACCGTCAGATACCCCATTTGCACCGAACACAACATACACGGCAACAATTTTAATTACACCCAAACCAGGTTATACCTTGACGGGTGTGGTTGCCAACTTCTTTACAGTAGATGGAGCAACAACAGCAACTAATAGCGCGGATTCAGGAGTTGTGACAGCAGTATTCCCGGCGACAGTAGCGGTGGTAAATCTATCATCTCCGCAAGCGGGTGATATAACGATCGTTGCTGGTACGGGAACCGCTGGGTATAGTGGTGATGAAGGCCCGGCTTTAAACGCGGAATTGTCTTTTCCCAGAGGCATGGTTATGGATGGCAGCGGCAACCTCTATATAGCTGATTCTGGCAATAACAGACTCCGCAAGGTAGATGCTTCTGCTAAGATAACTACCGTGAATTCTAGTATGGGCAATCCCGGCATCATGGCTGTGACCACAGATGCAAATGGCAACGTCTATGTAGCCGATGGGGAAAGGCAAATATATAAGATCAGCGGTGAAGCTTCCAGCGAGATTCTCCCAGATCCTGGATATAATCCTTGGGGTCTGGTTCTGAATAGTAGTAGTAGTGCGCTCTATTTTGTTGATCCCTTCCTAACGAATATGATTCAAAAAATGGATATAACTACTGCTGGGCTTTCAGCTATAAAGTATCGGGACGATACCCGAGAAGATGAACCACAGGGCGTGGCTATGGACAGTCAGGGCAGTCTTTACATAACCGGTACTAATCATGCAGTGTGGAAACTTTTAGCGAACGGCTCCTATCAACGTTTCGCCGGAACGGACATGGACTTAGGGGACTTTGCCGGCGATAACGGTCCGGCAAACGCTGCCAAGCTGTCCTCGCCGAAAGGCATAGCAGTGGATAGTGCCGGCAACGTCTATATAGCTGATAGTGCTAACTTTCGAGTACGTAAGGTTGATACGACAGGAAAAATCACCACCGTGGCGGGCAACGGGGTTCAGGGCAATCCGGTAAACGGTCCGGCAACAGAATCCCCGCTCAACGAGCCTGAAGGGTTGGCTATTGGCGGGGACGGCAACCTTTACATTGCCGATTCCGGGGCAAATTGTATCCTTAAAGTTGAGCTGATCAGCACTGAGCACGACATCACCTCTTTTACAGTGCCGGGTCAGACAGTGGATTCAGTAATCAACTCTATGGACCACACCGTGAGTTTTCGCGTCCCTTACAGGACCGATATCGAGAATCTGACACCGACTTTGACGGTATCCAGCGGGGCTACAGTATTGCCGTCCTCGGAGACAGTGCGAAACTTTAATAGTGCACAGAGTTATACGGTCATGGCGGAGGACGGAACTCAGCAGGCGTGGACAGTAACCTGCGTAGTCGAAGTGAGATCTGGGAAGGACATCACCGGATTCACTGTGACGAATCAGGCTGGGAATTCGACGATTGATGCGCTGAATCATAGCGTTAGTTTCCATATTCCCTACGGCAGCGACGTAACCTCATTGAAGCCGTTGATTAACGTCTCACCTGGAGCGTCGATAACGCCGGCACTGGGAACGGCAGTTAACTTTAGCGGTGTTCAGACGTACACAGTGACGGCAGAAGACGAAACAAAGCAAATTTGGACGGTTACCTGTACCGTCAATCCAAATAACGTCCATGATATCACTGAGTTTACGGTGCCCAACCAGGTTGGGGATGCAAGTATTGATACGGAAAATCATAGCGTCACCTTCCATATGCCTTACGGGACCGACGTCACGGCCTTAGCTCCGGAGGTTACGGTCTCAGCCACAGCTTTGCTATCGCCAATTTCCGGGACAACTCTTAATTTCAGCAGTCTGGTGATCTACACCGTCACCGCACAGGACGGGACGCCCAGAGAGTGGACGGTAAACTGTACGATCGATGATCCCCTGAACGAGATCACCGGCTTCAGCGTACCTAATCAGGTAGGCACTACGATTATTGATAAGAACGAGCACAGCGTCACTTTTAACATGGCATATGGCAGCAATGTAACGGCTCTTACACCGGTAGTGACAGTGACAACCGGAGCATCGTTTTACGTCAGCGACGAGTGGGGGGGAAGAATTTATGGAGCGATGGACTTCACATATCCGGTGAGCTACCACGTCTTCACAGATGATAATTCCCCTGGCATATCCTATGAGCACATCTGGACGGTAACCTGCATTATCAACCCCAATACTGAGAACGATATCGCCGGCTTTGCTGTTACGAATATGGTTGGCGACCCAGCAATTGATACAGCTAACCAAACGGTCACCTTTCACATGCCTTATGGCAGCGACGTGACGGCTTTGATGCCGGCAATCTCGGTATCGGATGAATGCTCCATTGCCCCTGCCTCCCAGACTGCGAGGAACTTCAGTAGCCCGCAGACCTATACCGTCACCGCCCATGATGGGACACAACAGGTTTGGACGATCACCTGCGTAGTCGATAAAAACACGAACAACAGCATCATCAGTTTTACGGTAGAAAATCAGGTAGGGGAAGCGGAGATTGATACGGAAAATCACAGTGTCCTCTTCCATATGCCCTATGGGACCGACGTTATTGAACTGTCACCGACCATGACCATCTCAGCGGAAGGGACGCTCACACCACTGTCCGGAACAGACCGGGACTTTACGAATCCCCAGACGTATACCATAACTGCGCAGAATGGCACGGCCCAGATCTGGACCGTGACCTGTGTAGTCGACCGGAATACGGCTAATGACATCACGGGATTTTCTCTGACAGGACAGGTGGGCGTTGCGGCGATCGATGCTGCCAACCAAACGATTATCTTCCATATGCCCTTCGGAACTAATGTCAGTACCTTAGCCCCGGTGCTTGAACTTTCCGCCGAGGCCACCGTTTTACCAGCTTCAGGATCTGCTAACGATTTCAGCGCTCCGGTGACCTACACCGTCACCGCTCAAAACGGAACAACTCGGGAGTGGACATTAACCTGTATTATTGATCAGAACACCTCCAACGATATCAACGACTTCACTGTTTCCGGCCAGACCGGGATATCAACGATCGATGCAACGAATCATACCGTCATCTTTCACATGCCCTATGGAACGGATGTCAGCGTCTTGATCCCGTCGCTGACTGTCTCAACCGAAGCAACTCTATTGCCCGCTTCGGGATTGCCTAACGACTTCAGAGAACCTGTGAATTATACCGTCAACGCGCAAAACGGCACACCCCAGGTTTGGGTGGTGACTTGCGTAGTCGACAAGAACACAGCCAATGATATGACTGGTTTTGTCGTGGAGAACCAGGTGGGGACTCCAGTGATCGACACCACTAATCATAGTGTGACGTTCCACATGCCCTATGGGACGGATGTCACTACCCTGACACCGGTGCTAACCCTCTCGGCAGAGGCCGTCGTATCGCCGGAATCGGGAGTTTCCAGGAACTTCACCGCGGCCCAAAGCTACATCGTCACCGCGAAGGACAACACAACTCAGGTATGGACTGTGAACTGCGTAGTCGACAAAAACACTGCCAACGATATCACTGGTTTCGCAGTGCCCGGACAGATGGGTGATACCAAGATCAATACGTCCAATCATAGCGTGAGCTTTCAAATGCCTTATGGCTCGGATGTCACAGCCCTGAAGCCGTTGCTGACAGTATCCGTCGGAGCCATGGTCTCGCCGACCTTGGACATAGGAGTAAACTTCAGTATGACCCAGAGCTTCACGGTCACGGCACAAAACGGAACACCTCAGGCCTGGACAGTCACCTGCCTACAGAAAAACACGGCTAATGACATCACCGGCTTTACGGTCCCGGAGCAAGCAGGGACACCACTGATCAATCCCAGCAACCATACTGTCAGTTTCCAGGTGCCTTCGGGAACGAACATTGCTTCCCTGACTCCGGCTATCACGCTTTCTCTTGGGGCCACCATCTCACCGGTAATCGGCACACCGAGAGACTTTAGAAATACCGTAACCTATCTAGTGACAGCAGAGGATGGCGTACCGCAACTGTGGACGGTCAGCTGCAACTTTTACTATCGTGAGCGTAAGGATTCCGGGTCATCAACACCGCCGCCGGTAGTGCAGCCCTCCGACCTGCCGCCGGTTATCACGAAGACCCTGGAAGAAGTGATCCTTCCCGCCAAGAAAACAGTGATCAGTATTGCCACCGAACAAGCCTCCGGGATCAACGCCGCTCAGGCTACGCTGAATGGTCAAGTGATCAGCAGTGGCGGCGGTTATCTTACGAAAGTGAGCTTCCGTTACCAGCCTGAGGGTGATTCGAAATGGCTCTATACTGCTACGCAATCGGTTTCCCTCAGCGATGGAGAGACATTCAGCGCCCGGGTTAGCGATTTAAAACCGAATACGAACTATCAATTTCAAGCCAGGGCTAACGGTGAGAATGGGATGGGCGAAGGAGAGACTCTGAAATTTACAACTACAAAAACAGCTTTGCCAACGGTAACAACCCTTGAGTCGGTCGTCACCGGTCCTACAACAGCGTCCATAAGCGGCAGTATCCTTGACAACGGCGGGAACGCCATCAGCGATAGCGGTTTTGAATGGGGGCTTGACCGCGGTAATCTGCAGAAGCAGCGTGCCGCAGCCGGTGAGGGGAATACTCTGACCCTCAGCCTTCCGGCCCTAACGTCGGATACCGTTTATTACTTCCGGGCCTTTGCTGCCAATTCCAGTGGCATCGCGAAGGGGGAGCTACTTAGCTTTAAAATCCCCTTATCTTTAACTGTAACACTAAAGGCCACAGACATTGGCTTTGAGAATGCAACTCTGCAGGGCAGCGTCAAAGGAAGTGGCAGGATCACGGATAGTGGATTCACCGTCAATCCGGGACTAACTGCGCTGCTGCACACTGTTCCACAGGCGGATGGTTCTTTCTCAGCTGTGCTGGAAGGACTGACACCGGGCACAACCTATTTCTACGCGGCCTTTGCTAAGGACGCAAAAGATGGGGAAATGAGCGGATCAGTCGAGAGCTTCACGACTTTGAGCAAGGGTCCGGAGGTGGCTACCAAACCGGTAACTGAGATAACCCAGATTATGGCTACGGTCAACGGCGCTATTACTGATAAACACGGCTTCGCTATCACGGAAAGCGGTTTCCTCTGGGGAACCGACCAGCAACCACAAAACAAGGTGATCGTGCACCCCGCTGAGGACGGGATCACGCTTTCCTTCACCTTGAGCGGGCTTCAAGGCGAAACCACCTACTATGCTAAGGCGTATGCTGTGAATGCGGAAGGCACGGGCTACGGTGAGACCGTCAGCTTCAAGACGGAACCAGCAACGCTTCCGATCGTCGAGACTAAGTCAGTGGACTTCGACCCAGTCAGTGAACAATGGGTCCTGATCGGGAGCATCGTTTCCAATGGCGGCGTCCCGTTAATCGAGTACGGCCTAAAACTCAGCAGCGATCAAAAGATTTGGCTTAACTCAGTGCTAGGCCTTGAACACAGCGGGGATTTTATCTCCCGCGGGCTCTCTAGCCAGGATAGCCTGGTCCCCGGCCTCTATTACCTTCAAGCCTATGCCCTTAACACAGCGGGCGAGGGCGTCGGGGAAGTTCTTTCTTTCACGGTGCCAAAGCTTCCGGGAGTGAAAGCCAGATACGACAAGGCAGCGTCCGGTCCAGAAAGTGCAGCCCTAAACGGTGAAATCACGGATACCGGCGCAAGCGGAGTGGTATGTCATGCCACTAAATTCCTGTACAGAATCGCTGGTAGCAAAGAGTGGGCCGAGACTGGTGTAGCCTACGGTGCCACAGGGTCTTCTTTCGACTTCATATTGAACGGCCTGAAGCGTGGTACGAACTACGAATTCAGGGCAATGGCCAAAAATGCCTTTGGTTGGGGCAGCAGCGAGAGTGTCACTTTCACCACAAGTTTAGGGTTAACGGATAAGGAAGCCGCCGAATACATGAAGGCTGCTGGTTTCGAGGCCGTTGTGATTGCTAATGAACTGCTTAACGGATATGGCGATACTGATACCCAAGCTTTTGAGGCCATGAAGTATGCTTCCTTCACAGCCATAGAGATTGTTGGTGCACTCAAAGACTCGAACTATAAGTTATCCTTGGCAAAAGCTGTTGAGTTGTTAAAAAATGCCAGTTATGACGCATTGTCCGTAACTGAAGTTATACGGAAGGTTTTCCGAAGTGAAATTTTGCGTTTGGGCAGTGGTCATGAGGATTCAGGGGTAGCGATTGCCCTAAAAAACGCGGGATTCAGCATTGATGACATTGTCACCATTATGGTGAAGTTCTTCGGCTATCAGCATATCGACTGTGCGTTAAATTTACCAAGTATATTAAAAAATGAAGTTACCTTCAACACGATATATAAGGCTATCTTCCGGCTCTATGGCTTGGAGTCTATGATTAGCTGCGCTTGGACCATCCTCCATCTGGATACCTACTGGAAGAAGCCTTCAGCGCAGTCTTTACAAGCTATGGCTAAAATACTAAGAGACGATGCTGGTCTCACGCCGCTCGAAGTGGCAGAAAAGCTAAAGCAAAAATATCCATCCCTTGATGTCGTGATGCTTGCTAATATATTTTATTACACCGGCTACCGGGCCGCCGAGGCTGGAGCGGTAGTGGCCCACATCTTTGGCGATGACCTTCAAGCATTGGCTCAGGCATTGGTAAGAACTTATTACAAAACCGAAGATATTGAGGCTTTCCTGGTCAATGATATGAACTGCAGTGCTCAGCAGATGGTCCCAATCGCAACGAACATTCTTAGGGGGGATCCTGTAAACAATTTATACAGGATATTCAACACCTACTATCACTTGGAAGCTGTTGATGCAGCAAAAACGTTGTATGCTGGCGGATGGACTGAACAAGTAAAAGAGAGTTATCCTGAATATGGGTACGGTCTGGGCGATTTAATGTACATGATGAAAGGTAATTATGGGATAACCACGGACCGAGGCATGATTGGGGTGCTCAAAGAAATCGGGTTGACTCCACAAATGGTGGCTCAGAAGGTAGGAGGTAAGCAGGGATGGCTGGCGGATTACAGGGCGAACGGTTATACAGCCGCCGATGCGGCAACCTGGGTGCAAAGTGATTATGCTAAATACAGCCGTAACTCTCAGATTGGCGCGACGATTCGATTTTTGCTGGAGGCAGGCTATGGTCTGGTTGAAACAGCTCTGGCAATCAAAACTATCTATGAACTTGATCAACAAAGCGCCTACACATACTTCGTGAATAATTCAAAATTAAATCCGGTGGAAATTAATGATGCCCTGGTAGAGGCCTATGGTATTGAGCCTATCCTTAATGCAATCTTGGCCATGAAGAATGCGGGCGCTACCGTGGTCCAGATAGTAAACTCTTTGCGGAACACCTATATGCTCAAAGACCCGGTGGCAACTGCCAGGTACCTAGTCCAAGCTGACTATGATGAACCGACGGTGCTCAACGGGATTGCCAGAATCTACTACTACTCGGAAATAAACCCCAATTACGAACTCAGAGATTTAATCGGGAATCTATTTCAGCTTGAACAGGAAGTATTTAAGCAACAAAACCTGCGCTTCGCTCTGGATGCCGCTCTGTTCTGTGTAAGCAGCGAATCAAGCGCTAAAAGTGTAGTAGCCCTGTTGAAATCTAATAAATATACCATCAAGGAAACCGCCCAAATCCTAAAAGACCAATATTCTCAGAACATTGGTCAGGTTCTGGAAGCTATCGGGTCCTTCTATGGCAGTTACCCAGAAATTTTTCAGGTATATAATCCTATAGTACTGGAAGTCTTCGGCTTGGACAGGCTAAGCTATATCCAGCATAAGAAGAGATTGGGCGTTACTGCGGTCCAGGTATTAGAGATAATGATCAATGACTTGGGCATCAAAGATCAGGAAATAGTGGCTGAACTCTTGTATCAGGCTGGCTACGAAAAGAACGAGGTGGCTGGCGCATTGGTCAAGGGCTTCTATCAAGAAGTGGCGATGAGTAAAGCTCTGATAGCCCTTGATCAACTCCTTCAAAAGGTCTATCAGCAACCGAGCCAGGATAATATCGCAGCACTGTTAACGGCTTCCGGCGTCGGTTCACGGGACAAAGCCATTGTACTTTTGCACCAGGCGGGCTATAACCTGGAAATGGTTGTCCGAGCACTGAAAGAAGTGTATAGCGTCACAGCTGAAGAGGCTGCCGACCTGCTCGCGAAGAGTGGTTACTACCAGCAAGCGGATATTACTGTTCAAGTTGATACAATTTACAAAGGGGATTATATTCTACTGACCATTAAGTACTGGCAAAGCAAAGGGATAACCGTTGATAAATGCTATGAGCGGCTTCAGGACGAAATGGGAATTAAGGATCCGGCTATGGTTCTGACTTATCTGAAGAAAGCAGGCTACACAGCAAGAGAAGCCTGGATTGCCGTTTACGAAGTAAACCATGATTACCCTGAAACTTTGAAAAAGCTTGGAAAGACCTTACAGAGCATTTATCAGCAAAGCGTTCAGGACAATATTGTTTCCCTACTGGAGGCTGCAGGAGTCACCACACCTTCCGGGGCAATTGGCACACTGCACCGTTCGGAATACCCTCTGGAAGAGATCGTACGGGTTCTAAAGGACGTCTACAAGGTGTCCTCAGAGCAGGCCACAGAACTCCTAGTGGATAAAGGCTATTTCGAGATGATGGATATTGGTTTACAGGTGACAGGGATTTATGGAGGAGATTATAATCTGTTGACTATCCAGTATTGGCAGAGTCAGGGATTCGATGCCAAAAATGTTTATGATGATATCGTGAAAACGCTAGGCATCATGGATCATGCTAAAGTGTTCAATTACTTGAGACTTGCCGGTTATTCGGAGGAGGATTGCTGGAAGGCAGTCGGCAGCCATTGGGACTATAAGAGTGAAGTCGTAACTATTCTTAAAAATGTTTATGGCAATAAGGATCCCAAGGCGATTGGTAAGCAGTTTCAAGATCTGAATCTGCCAGAACTTAATTTTGATATGGATGCTTTGATTAATGGTCTAAACAAGGTCTTTCCCGGTATTAGCAACGCGATGATAGCAAGGGCACTTCAAGCTGCCGGTTTTCCAGCCTATGAAGATGGCGGCAGAAGTAGTACCGGCAATAATCTATTTAGCTGGATCAGGAAGGTTAAAACTCAGCGTGATGATGAGCTGGCGGCAGTCGTAGGGTATGGTGATGGTAGAATTGGCTTATATCCACACCAAGCGATAGAAATTCTCCACGGCTGGGGATACAACCTAGATGAGACTATATCTTGGCTTTTAAAGGGCAACTACACTTGGGAGGAAATGTTCGATAGGCTGGTTACGTATTATGTAGTTGAAGATCCCCCGGTGCATGGGACCCACGGCAACCCGCGGGGGGGGTGGGGTGGTGGGGTGCGCCCCAAATATAGAAGTGGTGCGGTGTCCCTATTGGCCACGCTAAAAGGCAGATACGGTATCGATGAAATGGCCAGAGGGGATTTTTACCACCACAAAACTACGACATTCTCTAATGTTGGAACAAGCTTATACTATAAAGAAGTATATTATGATCTGATGGATGTGGGATACACCCCACGAGAAGCGGTCTCAGCTCTTGCCAAGATCGGCACTGAGGCAATGCAGGGTCTGGTGGGCACCATGTACAAAGACAGCATCTCGAGAGGGAATCAGGGCCAATGTTCGTCTGCAGTAGCTATTGCGGATATCCTTTATGATGTAGCCAAAGAACCTGGTATAATCATAAGCCTGAAGGAAATTGTGGCTGGTTTACTCCAGTACAGTCCGGATAACTCTAGAGATGCCAGTTTCAGCTATGGGGATATCTACAACGGGGTGAAGTCCATAGCTGGAAAGCGCTTACAGGAAGCAAAACTCAATATGCCGACGGACACGACTGCGCTCTCTATCCTTAGGGACTGTGGTTTGTCTGTTAGATATGCTACCGCAATGCTGGAGGAGGATGGAGTCGGGCTCAGCGTCGGAAACTGGTTTACTGCAGCAGTAGGACTGGAAAAACCTTGGCTAGCAGCTGTGAAACTGCTCGTCGAAGCCGGGTATGGAGCTGAAGAGAGTTCCCGTGCGGTTGGCAACAACAACGCCTATAAAAATATGATGGGCTTAAACTTCGCTATCCCTCTGTTGATGAACTTTGCGACTGTGTATGGTCCGGCTGGCCTAGGGATTACTGTGTCGAAATATGCCTACAATTTGGGAACCGATCTTGATCGAGGCAATTATGTGGGAGCCCTTATAGAGACAGGATTTTTCACCCTATCGATGTCGGGTAAGGCCCTAAACGGGAAGCTGGCCATGCTGGCTAATGGTACGGCTGCAGGGGGGCAAGCTGGTTATGATTACATTACGTTTTCCAATGAAGGAAGAACCCCGGATAATTTCGATGAAAAAACGCTTTTAGCCTTGGCTCCGCCTCTGCTGGTGAAAGCCGGATTCGTGGGCAGGAGTTCTGAAACTAACGGCACAGTCGCGATTTATTCGAATCTATCGGGAAACTGCTACTATAAAGTTGTCGATAGGGGTGAGCCTGAACCCATCATTGATACCAATGGATCAGGAATCAAATTTACAGGAGGAATAAATAGCTTAGCCAATCCTGTAGGCTTAACTAGTAAAGCCCAGAACATCTATATCAAGGTCAAGGATGATTTTGGCAGAGTAAGCCCTGCCCTGAAGATACCGCTGACTTATTTACGATGAAAGTGGTAAGAAGGACTGATAGCTACAAGATGACAGTTTGTTTTTTTCGAGGGTTTGGATCAATGCGTCTCGCCTCCGCCAATCAAACTCGAAATTAGGCGGAGATACATAATGAAAGCCTTGAGGTACACTAGGTTGTACGACCTCAAGGCTTTTTTGATTTCTCGAAGGTAATGCTCGTTAGAACGTCACTTTTTTGGCGCCTCCGATTCAGGATCGTGCATTGAGTTCATAGAGTCTAGCGAATAATGCAAATAGTGAAATGTTCTACTATTAGAAGTGGGGCGGTATAGTCCGCCTAGTCCCCTGAACCAAAAAAGCAAATTTGTCCTTCTTCTGACAAGTCATCCGTAATACTTCCTTCATTGATCACCGCATGGCTAAAATCCGGTGTCCCGTACGCGAAGATTGCTTCGACAGCAGCCTTGTTATTTACCATTATATTTGTGATAGCCAACGCAACTTGCTGCACCAACTTCAGTCTTTCTACCCACTGAAAGCAATAAAAATGGGTATTTGGATGACGTGATCCATCTTGAGCCGGTGTAGCGAACCATACCGTATAACTGTACCCTTCATAAGACTCATCGCTACAACGATTAAATGCGGCAGTGTCAGGAATTGAAACCTTATTCCTCCTAAATTTAAGCGAGGCATTCCGCGCATCAAGAACTTTCTGGGCATCAATATTCTTTTTCAGAAAATTAATAACCTCAACATCGGCAAGGGTACTGGTATCCCCTATTGTCCGACCCTCTGCAATGTCCTTTAGAAGACGCCTCATAATCTTTCCGCTTCGTGTCTTAGGTAGTTCAGCCGTCAGGAAAATGTCATCAGGACGGGCAAGTGCTCCGATTTTCAGGACAACATGCGCTTTTAATTCAGCAATGAGCCCATCGTGAATTTCGATCCCTTCTTTTAAACTAACAAAGGCAAACACCGCTTGACCCTTTACTTCGTGGGTTCTGCCCACACAGGCTGCTTCGGCAACCGAGAGATGATCAACCAAAGCACCTTCTACTTCCGCCGTCCCAATCCGATGCCCCGAGACATTGATGACATCATCTACGCGTCCAATCACCCAGAAATAACCATCTTCATCCCATTTCGCTTCGTCCCCGGTAAAATATACACCTGCAATCTCGCTCCAATATGTGTCCTGATAGCGTTTGTCATCCCCATACACCGTTTTCATCATCGCCGGCCATGGCTCGCGAACCACTAAATATCCGCCCTCACCCTTCGGTACTGGGTCACCCGCATGATCCACGATTTCTATATGGACACCTGGGAAGGCTATCGTGCACGAGCCTGGCTTTAGAGGAGTAATCCCTGGAACGGGTGTCATCATAATCATACCCGTTTCCGTTTGCCACCAGGTATCTACTATAGGGCAGTGCTCTCCCCCAATAAATTTGTAGTACCACATCCAAGCTTCTGGGTTAATCGGTTCTCCGACCGAACCCAAGAGCCGTAAACTTGAAAGATCTCTGCCTAACGGATAGCTTTCCCCCCATTTCATAAACGTGCGAATCGCAGTGGGCGCAGTATATAAAATTGTGACCCTATATTTCTCGATGATTTCCCAATACCGATCCTTTTCCGGAAATTCCGGGGCTCCTTCATACATAAGTATCGTCGCACCATTCGACAATGGCCCATACACCAAATAACTATGCCCTGTTATCCAGCCGACATCCGCAGTACACCAATACACATCTTCCTCTTTGAGATCAAATACCCATTCATGCGTTGTTGATACCCCAACCATATAACCTCCGACAGTATGAACAACTCCTTTGGGTTTTCCAGTTGTTCCACTTGTGTAAAGAATAAAAAGCATATCATCCGCTTCCATTGGTTCAGCTGGACATACGATAGAAACATTCTTAATGACCTCGTGATACCAAATGTCTCGTCCTTCTAACATATCTACAAGCTGACCGGTCCGCTTGACGACGATAACACTTTCTACACAATTATTTATACAAGTTACAGGCAGTGCATGATCAACATTAGCCTTCAAAGGGATACTATTTCCACGTCGATAGCTCCCATCCGTTGTCACAACAACCTTTGACAGAGAGTTCTGAATCCTGTCCTTCAAAGCTTCTGCACTGAACCCGCCAAATACAACACAGTGCACAGCTCCTATCCTAGCACATGCTAGCATCGCGATAACAGTCTCCGGGATCATGGGCATATAAATTGTCACCCGGTCTCCCTTTTCTACATCAAGAGACTTAAGCACATTCGCAAACTGGGATACCTCACGATGAAGATCTTGATAGGTCAATACTCTACGATCTCCCAGTTCTCCTTCAAATATAAGGGCCGCTTTATTCCGACGCGGGCCAGCTAAATGTCGATCTAAGCAATTATAAGCAGCATTTAATTTTCCGCCGACATACCACTTGGCAAATGGAGGATTCCATTCTAGAACTGTGTCCCATGGTTTAAACCAGTCCAACCGTCTCCCTTGTTCGTCCCAAAACTTTGTCCTGTCCTCCCCTAGTTCGTGAATTTTAGGGTTTTGAATTACGGCTTTTGAACTAAACTCTGTAGGAGGGAAAAAGAACCGTTTTTCCTCCATCAATCCTTCACTGTGTTTTTCTTTCATATAGTGCCCTCCTGTCTTTAATTCGTTAATAATACACCTTTAAGGTTAAAATGTCAGTAATTTGAACGACAATTTAGAATATTTAATTTATTCTAATATATCACTGCTCTGCTTATAATCTTGACATTAGGAGTCTGAAGAACAGAGGATGGGATAGTACTTTGGGATCGACCCTAAGGGGTTAAATTCAGCCGAATATAATAACGAACGCCTTGAGGTACATCAGTTCAGTTGAACTGCCTCAAGGCTTCTTTGCATTTAAATACTAAATCTTCTACCTGGCTGGCATACAGCGCCTCGCCTCCGCCATACATTACATCCCAACAACCAGGGTTTATAGTCTAGGAAACAGGCATTTAGTTTTGTAAATGGTCAACTGGTTCAGGCGATCATCAACCTTTTAGAAATATTAGGATAACTAACGTGGAAACTAGGCAACGTTAAGGAAATCATAACCTGCCCCTAGAGCCTCGTGGGACTTCAGGCTCAAGTTGCAGGTTTAGCGAAGTTTTGACTGACGTAAAATAACAAATGTCAATACTATGTCAAAAACTGCTTCAGCAATAATCAGAGCACTTTGTTGTTGTAGTACATTACTTACATGCATAAACGAGTGGAACTGACCCAAAGATTGGTTCCAGCCTAATATCCAGTTTAGGTCCGGTAAAGCACCTAAAAAAGCTGCAACTAATAGGTAATAGTTCTGTGTATAAAAGGCAAGAATGACTAAAAACGAAAAAGTAATTGCCCCTAGGATATAATTAAGCAGAGTACTTAGTTCATAGTGGGGAATTGCATCAAGCAGAAAATGCGATCCAAAAGCCATCGCCAATACTATTGGTTTTCCAAGAGGAACGACTTTATAGATAGCTGTTGCTGCTAACATATGTGTGACACCTGTCATAATTGAACCCTTCCTTGTCCCTTATTTATATTATTACTATTATAGTATCAATCTATTGTGGTTCAAATTCAAGAGGAACATGAGAACAGTGTGTTAACTGGCAATACACGAAGATTAAGACAATTTTTTTAGTTGACAAACAATATTAATACGCGTATTATAAAGACTAATTTAATAGCTACAAAAAACCGTTGATGTGGAGATAAAAACAAATCGTGCACTTTCAGAGAGCTGGAGTTGCTGTGAACCCGGCAGGACGCAGATTGTTAAATGGACCACGGAGGGCGCGATCAAAGGCTTTGGCTGAGTATTTCGCGACGTGAAGGCATACGTCAGTTGCCAGGAATATGTTAGTATTCTGATAAGCGTGCGGAAATTTCCGCAAAGCAAGGTGGCACCGCGGGTATTTGATTTTTTAAACCCGTCCTTGACGATAATAGTCATGGGCGGGTTTTTTGTGCTGTCCACGGATGGACTAATGCCGCGGTGCCATGACTCGAACAGGACGTTCGAGATTAGTAGCGCCGCCATGGATGGCAAGGCGCCGTGATGGCAAAGAGCGGCCGCCCAAAGGAGGGTAATAATGTACAGACCAAGTCTAATTGAAGCCAAAGAAATTGCAACGGAGTATAAGATGATTCCAATCAGCCGTGAGATTTATTCTGATCTCAGGACACCGATTGAGGTGCTGAAAATCCTCAAAAACGTCAGCCGTCATTGCTTTTTGCTAGAAAGTCTGGAGAGTGCTGAAAAGTGGGGACGTTATACATTTTTGGGATTTGACCCGAAACTAGAGCTGACTTGTACCAACGGAGTTCTCATCCTTAATTCTGATACGGAAACTACCAAAACTACCAGAACTACCAGAACTACCGTAGCTTCAAATCACCCTCGTGAGTATATCCAACAGATCCTAAACGAGAACATCAGTCCTCGGTTCGAGTACCTGCCGCCCTTTACCGGCGGTCTTGTGGGCTACTTCTCGTATGATTACATCAAGTACATTGAACCGTCCCTAAAGCTAGACGCTGAGGACCAGGAAGGTTTTAAGGACGTAGACCTGATGCTCTTTGACAAGGTAATCGCCTTTGACCATTTGAAACAGAAAATCATTCTTATTGCCAATCTAAAAACTGAAGAATTGGAGTCAGGCTATAACAGGGCCATTATGGAACTTGAAAGCATGGTAAAGCTCATTAAGCACGGTGCTTATCAAGAGACACAACCCGCTAAAATCACCTCTGAATTCCGCCCTTTATTTAAGGAAGCTGAGTATTGCGCTATGGTCAATAAGGCGAAGCATTATATTCGTGAAGGGGATATATTCCAGGTTGTGTTGTCCAATCGTTTTGAAGCGGATTTCGAAGGGAGTCTGCTCAATGCCTACCGTATTTTGAGAACCTCTAATCCTTCGCCCTACATGTTTTATATCTCCAGTGATGATCTTGAAATTGCTGGTGCTTCCCCAGAAACCCTTGTAAAACTACAGGATGGTAATCTCTCCACCTTTCCACTGGCAGGCACAAAACCAAGAGGGAAGACAGATGAGGAGGATCTTCAGAATGAAAAGGATTTACTCTCTGATCCCAAAGAATTGGCCGAGCACAATATGCTGGTGGATTTGGGTAGGAACGACCTAGGTAGAATCAGCAAATTCGGAACGGTCAACGTAGAAAATTATTTGTCCATTGAACGTTTCTCTCATGTTATGCACATCGGATCGACGGTTCGGGGAGAAATACGAGACGATAAAAACGCCCTAGACGCGCTAGATGCCGTGTTGCCTGCCGGTACGCTCTCCGGCGCACCCAAAATCCGAGCCTGTGAGATTATCAATGAACTTGAAAACAATAAGCGTGGCATTTACGGTGGTGCGATCGGGTATATTGATTTTACGGGTAATCTGGATACCTGCATTGCAATCCGCATTGCTTTTAAGAAAAACGGCAAGGTGTTCGTTCGCTCGGGCGCAGGAATTGTTGCTGACAGCGTGTCGGAAAACGAGTATCAAGAATGTATTAACAAAGCGCAAGCAGTCATGAACGCCCTGAAACTATCAGAGGAGGGGATCGACTAATGATTCTCTTAATTGATAATTACGATAGTTTTTCCTATAACTTATATCAACTGATCGGTTCCATTAAACCGGATATTAAAGTCATCCGCAACGATGAGCTGAGTATCCCAGAAATAGAGGCATTAGCGCCTGAGGCTATTATCCTCTCCCCTGGACCAGGAAGACCGGCCGATGCGGGAATATGTGTCGAGAGTTCAAGACATTTCGCAGGCAAAGTTCCCGTGTTCGGAGTCTGCCTAGGGCATCAGTCCATTTGTGAGGCCTTTGGGGCTAAAGTGTCCTATGCCCGGGAGTTAATGCATGGTAAGCAGTCAGAAATAACAATTGATACTGATGATCCGCTTTTTGACGGATTGCCTAAAACGATCAAAGGTGCGCGGTATCACTCGCTGGCCGCCATCGAAGACACCATGCCCACTGAACTCAAGGTAATCGCCCGTACTAACGACGGAGAGATCATGGCCGTTAAACACAGAGATTTTGAAGTGTATGGCGTTCAATTCCATCCAGAATCGATCCTAACCCCACAGGGCAGAACCATCTTGGAGAATTTTTTAGGAGGGGATACGCATGATCGTTGAAGCAATACACAAGGTCATTAAAGGAGAGAATCTGGATTTTGAGGCAGCAAAGGCGGTTATGGGAGAAATGATGGACGGGACCGCCACGCATGGCCAAATGGGCGCTTTTCTTACGGCCCTGCGGATGAAGGGTGAGAGTATCGATGAAATTACTGGCAGTGCTATGGCTATGCGCGAACATGCCATACCCCTTAATCAGGAGGTTCTTGATGTCATGGATATTGTAGGTACCGGTGGGGACGAGGTGGGAACCTTTAACATCTCCACCACGACTGCCTTTGTCGTCGCAGCCGGCGGTGTTCCTGTAGCGAAGCATGGCAACCGCAGTGTATCCAGTAAAAGCGGCGCGGCGGATGTCTTAGAGAAGTTGGGCATCAATATAGCCATAACCGCTGAGCATAGTCGGAAAATTCTAGAGGAAATCAATCTTTGTTTCATGTTTGCCCAAACTTATCACAGCTCGATGAAACACTGTGCTCCGGTGCGCCGGGAAATGGGGGTCCGCACAATTTTTAATATTTTGGGACCTCTGGCCAACCCCGCTGGAGCCAATATGCAGTTAATGGGTGTTTATGACGAAAAGCTTGTGGAACCGTTGGCTAAGGTGCTCTCTAATCTCGGTGTGAAGCGTGGCATGGTGGTCCATGGTTGCGACGGATTGGACGAGGCAACTCTTACGACGAGGACGAAGGTCTGCGAACTAGAGAAGGGCGTTTTACGCAGCTATCTCCTCGACCCGGAGGAGTTGGGTCTCAAACTTTGTACCTTGGCTGAGCTGATCGGAGGCGATGCTGAGCAGAACGCCAAAATTACCCGCAGTATTTTAAACGGCACTGAGCAGGGTGCTAAGCGTGATGTTGTTGTTCTCAATGCGGCACTGTGTCTGTATCTAGCCGGGAAGTCAGCGACCATCAAGTGTGCAATACCCCTAGCCCAGGACCTGATCGATAGCGGTGCGGCTCTCAATAAACTAGAAGACTTTGTGAGACTTTCTAACGAGGTGAGGGGATGATCTTGGATGAAATAGCAGCCCGAACAATCGAGCGGGTTGCTGAATTGAAACGAAACAAACCATTAGAGCAAGTCATAGCTGAGGCAAAAGCTTTAGACTCCAATAGCGACTTAGAGATAAATAACGGCTTTTCATTTGAAAAGGCGCTGAGAGCAGATGGCTTATCGTTTATCTGCGAGTTGAAAAAGGCGTCACCCTCGCAAGGAATCATTGCTCAAGATTTCCCCTATCTGAAGATTGCTAAGGACTATGAATCGGCGGGGGCTGCCGCAATTTCAGTGCTCACGGAGCCCTATTGGTTTCATGGACAAGACCGCTACCTCACAGAGATCAAGCGAGAGGTCAGCCTACCTCTCCTACGTAAGGATTTTATTGTGGACAGTTATCAAATTTATGAGTCGAAGCTCATCGGCGCCTCGGCGATTCTTCTGATTTGTGCCCTCCTGAACACCGATACCTTGAAGGATTATCTGGAGATTGCCCATAGCTTAGGGTTGTCTGTCCTGGTGGAAGCGCATACGGAGGAGGAGGTCAAATCAGCGCTGTCAGCAGGGGCCAGAATGATCGGGGTCAATAACCGCAACCTAAAGACCTTTGAGGTTGACATCAATACTAGCCTAAGGCTTCGAGGCTTGGTACCCGAGGAGATCCTCTTCATTTCGGAAAGCGGGATAAAATCCCCTGAAGATGTAGCTAGGCTGAAAGTGAACAAGACCGATGCTGTACTGATCGGAGAAAGCCTAATGCGCAGCGAGAATAAAAAAGCTCAGTTGGCCATTCTGAGAGGAGAACAGGCATCGTAAGCAGTGAACTTGGCACTATTGAGAGGTAAATGTGCCATCCAAGAGGTGATTGTGTTTGAGGAAGATAAAAATTTGTGGCTTGTTCAGAGACTGCGACATCGACTACGTGAACGAGGCTAGGCCCGACTTGATAGGATTTGTTTTCGCGGAAAGTCGCCGTCAAGTGAGTCCGGAATGGGCAGAGGCCATGCGCCCTAAGCTCAGTTCAGAGATCACGCCGGTTGGAGTATTTGTCAATGAGTCGCTGGAAAAGGTAACCAAGCTCTTAAATGATGGCATCATCGATATGGCCCAACTTCATGGGAATGAAGATGAAACTTATATCCAAGCATTAAAAGCTCTGACCAACAAACCCATCATTAAGGCAGTCCGAGTTTTAACTCTGGAGGATATAGAGAGTGCGCAGGATACCGTTGCAGACTTTCTACTGCTCGACAATGGAGCTGGCGGAACGGGTGAGAGTTTCGACTGGAGTCTCGTCAGAAAGAGGCAGGTGCAGGAAAAGGGGACGGAAAAGGAACAAAAACCAAAATCAAACCCGAAACAAATTCAGAATCAAACACAGAAACCCTTTTTCCTGGCGGGAGGCTTAAAGGTTGGCAATCTTGAACAGGCAATTGCTGCGACCGATCCTTACGCTGTCGATTTAAGCAGCGGAGTGGAAACGGAAGGCAAGAAAGACCGAGATAAAATCTTAGAAATAGTAAGGAGAATGCGAAATGGCTAAAGGCAGATACGGTGTTCACGGGGGCCAATATATTCCCGAGACCCTGATGAATGCAATCATTAACCTGGAAGAATCCTATGAACACTTTAAAAATGATCCAGAGTTCAACGCTGAGCTGAATAAGTTGCTGAGTGAATATGCCGGCAGACCGTCCTTGCTGTACTATGCAGAGAAAATGACCAAGGATTTGGGGGGCGCAAAAATCTATTTAAAGCGTGAGGACCTCAACCATACCGGCTCACACAAAATCAATAACGTGTTGGGGCAGGTTCTGATGGCCAAGAAAATGGGCAAAACACGCGTTATTGCTGAAACAGGCGCCGGTCAGCACGGTGTTGCGACGGCTACGGCCGCTGCGCTGCTCGGTTTAGACTGTGAGATTTTTATGGGCAAGGAAGATACGGACAGACAGGCCTTGAATGTCTACCGAATGCAGCTTTTAGGCGCTAAGGTTCACCCAGTCACGAGCGGCACCATGACGTTAAAGGATGCAGTGAACGAAACGATGCGAGAATGGACGGCCCGTGTTCATGACACCCATTATGTTTTAGGCTCTGTGATGGGTCCCCACCCCTTTCCAATGATGGTCCGCGATTTTCAGAGTGTAATTAGCCTAGAAGCGAGAGAGCAGATTCTGAAACTCGAGGGCAAACTTCCTGATGCAGTCGTTGCCTGTGTAGGGGGTGGCAGTAATGCCATCGGAATGTTTTATCACTTCCTCGGTGATGACACCGTTAAGTTAATTGGCTGCGAAGCAGCAGGACACGGTCTTCATACCGAAAAACATGCCGCCACCATCGCGAAGGGACGACAGGGCGTCTTCCATGGCATGAAGTCCTATTTCTGTCAGGACGACTTTGGGCAAATTGCTCCGGTGTATTCCATCTCCGCCGGCCTTGACTATCCGGGGATCGGACCGGAACATGCTAACCTTCACGACACAGGACGGGCTGAGTATGTGCCCGTAAGTGATGATGAATCAGTCGAAGCCTTCGAATATTTGGCCCGCACAGAAGGCATTATCTGCGCCATTGAGAGCGCCCATGCTATCGCCCATGTGCAGAAAATTGCCGGGACAATGAGCAAAGACCAAATTATGATCGTATGTCTTTCTGGACGAGGGGATAAGGACGTTGCCGCCATTGCGCGCTACAAGGGGGTATGTATCGATGAGTAAAATAGCACAGGCTTTCAAAAATGGGACGGCATTTATTGGATTTGTCACGGGCGGAGACCCTACCATGGAAAAGAGCGAGGAATTTATTCTAGAAATGGTCCGGGGTGGCACTGATTTGGTAGAAATCGGCATACCGTTTTCCGATCCGATGGCCGAGGGCTTGGTCATTCAAGAAGCAAATATCCGCGCGCTGTCTGCGGGGGCAACCGTGGATAAGGTTTTCGACTTAGTGGCCTCTGTGCGTCAAAAGACAGACGTGCCGATCGTTTTTCTTTCCTACCTAAACCCTGTGTTTAACTACGGGTACCCCCGTTTCTTCGCTCGCTGTGCAGAGTTGGGTGTTGATGGCATCATCATCCCTGATTTGCCCTTCGAGGAAAAAGGAGAACTGGCAGAAATTGCTTCAGGGTATGGAGTCGACGTTATTTCGTTGATTGCGCCCACCTCAGAACAGCGCATTGAACAGATCGCGAAGGGGGCAACCGGCTTTATCTACGTGGTCTCCTCAATGGGCGTCACAGGGATGCGTAGTGAGTTTAAAACCGACCTACCGGCGATATTAGAGGTTGTCAGGGGATCGAGCTCCATTCCTACTGCCGTTGGCTTTGGAATCAACACACCGCAACAGGCCGGGGAGATCGCCAAAATTGCGGATGGAGTAATTGTCGGGAGCGCAATCGTCAAACTAATCGAAAAACACGGCGAAAACGCGGGTTCTTATATTTATGACTATGTCAAAAGCATGAAAAACGCGATAAGGGAATCAGAATGACAGAGCCAATTAAACAGCCCGTGAGGGCTGTTTTGTCTTACCAAGATATTGAAGAGGTAGAAAGTGATTCTAACTTGTACTATTCAGCATAGGAATATGTACAGGTGGCAAATATTCAAGATGTGGTAACGAACGAAAGATGTATAAGTTAGTTAATCCTTGGAAATATATGTGATGATACCCTTGCAAAACCTAAATAAAACTATTTGGAGACTTTTAGAACTGAAAGAATCGAGGTGCCTTACCATGAAACCATATGAGCAAGTAATTAAAGAAAGGTATGATGGAAGAGAAATAGATCAACAGATGAGTGAAAATATTTATTCTATTATTAACCCTATTGGTTTTCATGGACATCTCAGCATAGAAAGTGCTGTTTATAAAATTTTTCAATTCTTAATAAGTAAGAATATTGACATTACCACTATAAAAATTTTAGATGTTGGATGTGGTTCTGGATGGATAACAAGGTTATTTGCAGAGTTCAAAGGTCATCCTTCGAATATTGTGGGCATTGATCTATCGGATTATAGAATTCAAACTGCTAAAAAGTTCTCACAATATATTGAATATATAAATGGCGATATTGTAAAGGGCCATAATTTCAGCACTAAATTTGATTTAATCACAGCGTTTGATGTTTTGATGCACTTCGATACAGAAGATATTTTAAACAAAGCCTTAACTAACATCTATAAAAATTTGAATTCAGAAGGAGGGATTTTTGTATGGTATGATGCTTATGCAAAGGACCATTTTGACTGTCCAACAAATTCGGAATGTAATGGCTTTAATTCAAAACAAATGGATGCTTTGGCAGAAAGCGTTGGATTTAAGAAAGTAAATGAGTTTTCCTTTTACAAATATTTTTTAGGAAAACACTCATTATATTTATATAACAAAATACCTGTCACTTTAGTAAAAATTCTCGAAAATATTATCCCAGGGAACCCCGGTAACATTATTAAAATATATTCTAAGTGGGAAGATCCCGTATACCCATCAAATTCTCATTTGCACTAAAACAAAAATTTGATAGGAGGTAATATGGTAAGCTTAAACGATTATTAAGGTAAAAAGGTTTTACTTTCCTGGCATCCGTTAGCATGGACCCCCGTTTGTGCTGAACAAATGAAATCATTAGAAACTAATTACTCACGATTCGAAGCAATGGGTACAGTTCCACTGGGGTTGAGTATTGATGCGAAGCCTTCAAAAAATGCCTGGGCTAAGGAACTGAAGCTTGCCACTCTTAAGTTGCCCTCAGATTTCTGGCCACATGGAGCAGTCGCCAAAGCATACGGCTTGTTTCGTGAAAAGGAAGGGTTTTCTGAGCGGGCTAATGTCCTTGTTGATGAAAACGGCAAAATTCTATGGTTTAAGGTTTACGATATACATGAACTTCCAACATTGAAGAGGTTTTTCAGCAATTAACATAAACCTTATATACTTGTAAATATGCTCTTGGTTTTAAACCAGTAGATTATAATAGTGTTTGCAGATACCCCCTACTACTCAAATAAAGCTTGAGAAGTAAGGGGGTATCTTACTGGTAGAGAATCAATCCAATCATAATAGGAATAAAGTATGAACGAATTGTGGTGCTATTACTATAATACCTTATAAAAAAAGGAATTATTATTTCACTTATCGAATAGTAGAATGTGGTTAATTAACAAAATAATATCAATCATTGAGAAAGATGTGAGATAGAAATGTATATTTCGGATTATGAGATTGCTTTAAGATTATTTTTAGCTTGTCTATTTGGGGGTATAGTAGGCTTTGAAAGAGAGCGGAATGATAGTCCGGCCGGGTTTAGGACACATATTTTAGTTTCCCTAGGTTCTGCTTTAATCATGGTTATATCTATGTATGGATTTAATGAATTTAATTCAGTCAATAAAGATCCTGCCCGACTCGCCGCTCAAGTCGTTTCTGGTATCGGATTTTTAGGAGCAGGGACAATTTTAAGAGATAAAACATCCATTAAAGGATTAACAACGGCTGCCTCACTTTGGGTTGTTGCTGCAATTGGATTAGCTGCAGGGGCAGGGTTCTATTTTTCGGCGTTTTTTGTAACCGTATTAGTCTTTCTGACATTAGAGCGTTCCGTCGAAACGTATTTTTTCAGAAATAGTCAAACTCTAAAAGTAGTTGCAGTAAATGGCACTTGTAAAGTTAAAGAAATAAATCGTCTATTAGAATCGCATTGCATAATTCCCCAAAATATTTCGATGACATTATTAATTGAAGAACACAACAGAACAACCATCGAATATAAATTAAGAACTCCCTTCCGTAAAATAAATATGGAGAGAATCATTGAAGATATCAATGAAATTGACGGAATATACTCAACTGAGCAAGTAGGAACGGATGGAAGGTCAAGGCTGCCCTCCCCGATCAGGAAATTATGGCCCTTTAATAAAGGACCTAATAAGCCTCCCTCCATGTAAGCTAAGTCAGGAAATCGAATGATTTTCCTTGGCATCCTTTGCTTTACCCACATATCGCTCTGCCGTATGAAACATTGATGATATTTCCTCTTCAGTAAGCTCTCTGACCACTCGAGCAGGTACGCCCATCAGCATAACTCGGGGGGGGAAGGATTTGTTACCAGGAACAAGGGTCCCTGCGGCGATCGAGGTTTCCTCATTAACGATAGCCCCATCAAGAATAATTGCTCCCATTCCGACAAGTGAACCTCTACCAATACTACAGCCGTGAAGAATTGCGGAATGACCGATCGTGACATAGTCATCAATGATGACAGGTTGATTTTTGTTTACATGGATCACTACTAAGTCTTGAATATTAGTATTCTTTCCAATACTGATTTTTGCTAAATCCCCTCGAATTACT
>CAKMJS010000057.1 GCA_927405585.1 uncultured Desulfosporosinus sp. | reverse complement strand
TCTACAGTGGCGTAGCGCCCATGACCGGGCCGCGTGATGGAAGTAAACCCATCACGTGATGAACTGGAGTGAACGTAAGACCTAGAGGCTCCGGCTGAAGGGCGGTTCTCAATGAAGGTTTAGAATCCCCCTCCTCTTAGCCGTTGGGCGTAGGTGGGGGAATGTTCAAATTGTGATTCCTGATGGAGGTATTCGTCCAATTGAAGCTATGCAGCTTATCGGGAGTGCTATTTACAAAGAACAGAAGAAGTCCATTGATATCCTCGTAAGGAGAGCCAGTGACTTCCATCAACGCAAACTGTTGCCTACTATTGAAAGAACAATTGTTAGAGATGGGGTGATGATACATGGATAAAAGCATCATCGTCAAGGAATGGCTTGATTACGTAGCGGCTTGGGATTAGACCCAAGCCGTTTTGTTTTGCATTGCTATATTAGTTGGAGCCCGTCCCCAAATCTTGCACAACGAACTTACACCCCAGAGAGAATCTGGAAGTTGTCAGTGCTTTATTATGGCCTGAAATAGAACAGTATCGAACTTGCGTAGTAATGGGGAAGATGCTACACTTATATGTAGTCACAGTCGGGGTCTTATGGACTCTAGGCTAATTCCTAGGGATGGAAGGGGTAAAATAATGGCTGTGGGCCGAAATTCCTCGAGAGCAGGGAGAACGATTTTGCTAATTTTGATTGGCGCTGCTCTAGGGACTTTAGTTGGATTTGGCTTAGAGAAATACGGCATATTTGCGCCGTTTTTGCGCCCAGCCGTCATCGATATACCTTCTCATACTTACTTGGATTTCTTCTTTCTCTCGCTTTCCTTTGGTCTTCGCTTGAGTATAACCTTCGCGACGATTTTAGGAGCATTGGGAGGATACGTAATGTCTAGGAAGGTGTAATATGCTCGTACTTGCTTCTTCATCACCACGGAGAGCGATGTTACTTCGAGAGGGAGGATACCCCTTTCAGACGGTCAAAGCTTCTGTTTCAGAACAGCTGCCGGAAGGAATGGGTCCAGAGATTGGGGTTAGAGAGCTAGCTGTACGCAAAGCCCAAGCGGGTCTAAGCCAATGGTTAGATCAAGGGGGTAAACTTGGGGATGTTATTATGGGCGCTGACACAATGGTGGTTCTTGACGCCCACATCTTAGGGAAACCGGAAACCAAGGCGGAAGCAGAGGAAATGTTGCAACGCTTAAGTGGTCGGACCCATGTCGTATTAACGGGTGTTGCGTTGATTTCCGGTGAGGGACGACTCGTTTCCGACGTGGTAGCTACCATCGTGCATTTTCATCAACTCGGAGAAGATGACATAAAGGCATACGTAGCCAGCGGAGAACCGATGGATAAGGCTGGAGCTTATGGAATTCAGGGAGAAGCAGGGAAATTCGTCAAGTCCTATGAGGGGTCCTTAACCAATGTGATTGGCTTACCTATGGAATATATCGCGGAAAAGCTTAGGGCGTGGGGGATCTAGGCATATTTTTTGAATGTGCCTTAGCAGACAAATATCGCTTCACGCGAGGTGGATGATGGATTATCGACGTTTTAAGGATTTACCCGAGGACCTTCTACCCCGTGAGCGGCTTTACCAATTAGGTCCCGAAGCCCTATCGAACCGCGAAATATTAGCGATTTTACTCCGTACGGGCATCAAAGGTGAGAACGTTTTGGACTTTGCGGAACGCATTTTAGTAAACGTTGGTGGACTTTCGGGGTTAGGGAAGCTGACCGTTCATGAGTTAACTCAAATCCATGGACTAGGGAAAGCAAAATCAGCCGAAGTAAAGGCCGCCTTGGAATTAGGTCGTCGATCGGCCTCCGTTGACCCTATGTCAAGACCTGTGATCAATTCTCCCCAGGATGTTGCGCACATTGTAATGGAAGAAATGCGTTACTTGGATCGTGAGCATTTCCGAGTGGTTTCTTTATCGACAAAGAACCATGTCTTGGGAATCAGCCCTGTCTCGATAGGTTCGCTAAATTCATCATTGGTTCATCCACGTGAGTGTTTTAAAGAAGCAATACGGCGTAATTCAAACGCCATTATTTTATTACACAATCATCCCAGTGGAGATCCGACACCGAGCCAGGAAGATGTTGAAGTAACCCTTCGCCTGGCAGACGGAGGAAAGCTTCTCGGGATAGAAGTGCTAGATCACGTGATTATTGGAGATAATCGCTTTGTCAGCTTGAAAGAACGCGGAATCATTTGATCGAGGCACGAAGCTCGATGCTCGATGCTTGAATTGTGAATTCGATTCTACGAATCGAAGAACGGAATTAATCCTTAAGGCTTTATCTGCGAACCTTGTTCGCTACGATTAATACATCGCACTGGACAAGCTAGCACTAGCTTTAATATTTCGCGAACTTTGTTCGCTTCGATTCGAACTACGAATTCGATCTACGATCTACGATCTACGAACCACGATTTTGGACATACTAGCACTAGCTAAACTAATACGCGAACATTGTTTCGCTTTGATTCGAACCACGAACATCTAACTTACGAACCACGATTTACGATATTGGAAGGAGTTTTAAATACCATGTTTAGTTTTTTTAGCAAGGATTTAGGAATCGATTTAGGAACAGCTAATACATTGGTTCACGTAAAAGGAAAAGGAATTATCGTTCGAGAACCCTCCGTGGTGGCCATGGATATAACGAATAAAACCGTTCTTGCCGTCGGTGACAAAGCCAAAGAAATGATCGGGCGGACTCCTAGCAATATCATAGCGATACGACCCTTGAAAGATGGGGTTATTTCAGATTTTAATGTCACCCAAAAAATGTTGAAATATTTTATAGGTCGAGCTCTTGGAACGGAGCACCCATTTATTCGCCCCCGTGTGGTTATATGTGTGCCGTCTGGTGTGACTCCTGTTGAAGAACGGGCGGTTAAAGAAGCAGCTATGGCAGCAGGTGCGAAAGACCCTATTATATTAGAAGAGCCGATGGCAGCCGCTATCGGGGCAGGTCTTCCGGTCAGCGAACCAACCGGGAATATGATCGTTGACATCGGAGGTGGGACAACGGAAGTTGCCGTTATTTCCTTAGGTGGGATCGTGACAAGTCGTTCCATTCGTGTGGCCGGTGATGAAATGGATGATGCGATCATCGCTCATATTAAGAGACGGTATAATTTAATGATTGGGTATCGTACGGCTGAATCACTCAAACTTGAAATCGGGTATGCCTATAAAGCTGAACCTGGAAGTTATGTGGTGCGCGGTCGAGATCTATTAACGGGACTACCCAAAACCATCGAAGTCACCTCAGAAGAAATTCAAGAGGCCCTGCAAGAACCGGTTATGGCCATCGTCGATGCTGTGAAATCTTGTTTAGAAAAAACTCCTCCGGAATTGTCATCAGACATCATGGATCGTGGAATTATGATGGCAGGTGGAGGTTCTTTACTCCACAATTTAGACAGACTGATCTCAGATGAAACAGGTATTGCGGTGCACTTGGCGGAGGATCCACTGTCTTGTGTCGTTATTGGGACGGGGACAGTTCTAGAACATGCAGATATCCTTCGTAGAATAGCCGCCTCGCAAAAGAGTTAAGTACAGCGGGGAGGAATTAGGGTGGGGAAAAGAGTCAATGTAACGGGAATCTTGGTTCTCGTTTTCTTTCTTTTATTAGGCATACTCATAAGTATCCGGTTCACAGGACTGGGTAGCAATTTCCCCAATCCCGTTGGGGGCTTTTTGAAGACCGTTTTAAGCCCGATCGAAAAACCTATTCTTCAGTTGGGGAACGGAATTCGGGATAATACCAAGTTCATTTGGAATTTTCGAGAAGTGCAAGTTCAAAATAAAGAGCTTCTCAAGAAAGTAGACCAGTTAACGGGCGATAATTTAACCCTGAAAGAACAAGTTCTGGCAGGAATGCGATTCACGGAGCTTGATCAGGGGCAGTTCCGAAATCCGACCCTCGAGAAATATCAAAAAGTGGGGGCTAGTGTTATTAACCGTAACCCTACCACTTGGTATCGAACCTTAACTTTGAACCGTGGAAGCAAGGATGGGGTTGCAGCGAATGACCCAGTCATCGGCGCATTGGGCCTCATAGGAAAAGTGGTTTCCGTCTCACCGACCACCGCTGAAGTCCTATTAATCCTTGATGGAGAAGGTCAAGTCAGTGCACTGGTGCGTGGTAGCTCGGGCAGCGGAACCTTTGGTATTGTCCAAGGAACTTATAAGCGCGGTTCCCGTTTGACTCCTGAAGGGAATTTGCAAATGCTCTTGCGCAGAGAAGATGATATTAATGCTGGAGACCTCGTCCTGACGGCAGGAATTGGAGGGGTTTACCCCAAAGATGTCCCGATTGGAAAAGTCGTGAAGGTCCAGCTTGACCCAACAGGATTGCTAAAAACCGCATTTATTGAACCGCTGGTTAACTTTGATATGATAGAAGAGGCTTATATTGTTAAAATGGCGGAGGGAAAATAATGCGTTATGTTTTGATCGCAGTTATGTTTCTCCTGAGCTTGATTTTACCAGGAACGGTCTTTCACTTTTTATCGTGGTCGGGGATTAAGCCTGATTTAGTTATGTTACTAACGATCTATATTGCCATGCACCACCGGCTCTCTTCTAGTATACTTTGGGGAGTGGGTGCAGGCTTAGTAGTAGATTTATATTTGGGGCGTTACGTTGGCATGTATACACTCACCCTTGCGGTGGTTGCTTTTTTGAGTTGGTGGTTAGCAAAGCACTGGTATCGAGAAAATTTTGTGTTAACAACGGTAAATGTTTTCTTGGTTACCACAGTGGGTCAGATTTTAATCGGCTTATTGAGTCTCGGCGCAGGGCTCCAGTGGTCTCTGGGGGATATTATACGCTTGGCGACGGGGATAGCTCTCTACAATGCAGTTATGGTTCCGATAACTTATCCTTTGATTCACCAGTCCTTCGTCAGGGGATGGCTGAGGTATCGACCGAAGTACGAACGTTAGGTCGGGTCCGCGAGACACGTCCTCGGCCATGCGTTCATCGTGCCAAACTAGGGCTTTAATCCGTTAATGAAAGAGGTTGGGCGAAACACATGTGTTTCGTGGCAAATGCGACATCCTTGTCGCAGTGCCGGCGGGAAACGTCCGGAAGCAGAATTAGAGCGATGTCCAAGGATGGACAAGTGTCCCTGTAGCCAGGGATGGCGAGAAGGGACCCTATGA
>CAKMJS010000056.1 GCA_927405585.1 uncultured Desulfosporosinus sp. | reverse complement strand
AGTTTGCTGTTCTGCTTTCGTAGAGACGTCGCGCTCGTGTGACACTGCGTCCCATCTCGGGTCACGGAAACGGAACGGGTGACGGAGAACCGGAGACGGCACATTCGACGGGAAAGGGGACGGTTCTTTCTTGCATTCATTAAAGAATGGATGCTGACGGTGTTGGATAATGCCTTGTAGAAGCAATCATAATTAAAGCTATAACTCTATGGTTAAGAAAACACAGGGTAAGTTTTAAAATATCAAAATTAGAAATACGAAATACGAACCAAACCACGATCACGACGAGCAGAGTAGGTAATTTTACCTTCACTGCTCGTTTTTTCACCCTTGGTGCGGAGGATGCATATAGTATGGCACGGAAGTGATCTCTAAGGGGGAAGTATATGATGGATCAACAACAAGTAAGCTGGAATAGTGTGGGATTGCGTATCGTACAAGGTTTAACGACAACGATTGAAGTGATTCGCCAATTAGATGTTCAGGAAGCCTCTTTAGTTATGCGTTTATTAGGAAAAACTTGTACACGTATGGTGAAGGAGGGAGTTGGTCATCAATTCGGAGTTGCCTTAATCGAGACGAGTGCCCAATTAGCAATGAAAGAATCATTAGTTCTGGAAGATGTTCTCAAGGTGATTACAGGTATCATTGGCCGACTGTATTTCACAGCAAATACTGAAGAGGAACGTCTACTTTGTGCACAACTGGAGGAAGCAGTAAAGAATTACCAGACGGTATAAATGGGCATTTATGGTTTTGGCTGCATACATTACCACAGGGAAGTATAATAAATCTGAGATGAAGGAGGGCGGTAATACTATGAGAATCTATTACGTTCGGTTGCCTGAATTTGTACTTAATGTTTTAAGAAAAGTTTTTGGTTAAGTGGTATGAAAGGACCTGTTCCCTCCTAGAATGATAGTAGAGACAAGCAAGGAGGGAAATTATGCGTTATAGTCGTTATGTATGGTTCCTTGGTCTATCACTTTTCTGTCTAGTCACTATCGTCGCCTTTAAAACGCCCCAAACAGTGATATCAGCTTTGGCGGATCCTCATTATGGAGATTCACCCCAAAAAACTATTCAACACTTCTGGCAACTTATGGATCATCGTCAGACAAACCTCGCCCTAGATTTATTAATGCCAGAGGGTCCTCTAGACGAAAAAGAATTCAGAGAATGGGAAACAAGGTTGAATCAAGACCCTTTATTGACTTTGCAGAAATTAGAGTTTATGAATTCAGATTCGGAAATATCACAAGGAGTAGTGGTACGGATTTATTGGACTTCACCCATTGAGGATATTAAGTTTGTAACGTTTTCCATCAATTTAAGACAATCAGAAAAAGGTTGGCGTATTGTAAGAATGAAGCAGATAGATAATGTTTTGTAATCCAATTTGAACTATTTCTGAGTAATTTGAATTATTATGTTTTTGAACACGCTTAACCGAGATGGGTAATCGTGTTCGATCTTTGTTTTGGAACCATTAATATATTGATTTACTATTGTATAGTTTCTAAGTTAAACGTTTAAACTGAGAGCTGATAGCACCTTTTCACTAGTCAGTTAGTTTAGATTTGTTGCCAAGCATAATCAAGGTGACGAAAGACACACGGAAAATGTGTGCGAAGTCACACTAAATTGATGGCTAAAGTGTTAGATTAATGAACATAGAGAAGGAGGTCATTTTAAATGACAGAAGTAAAGAAAGTAGCTCCCGAACTGGAGTGTGCTCATTGTGGAACAACCAGTGAACTAACCCCAGTGTTGACTTATGTCCATCAAGGTGAAGAAAAACATGTATGTACGCATTGTTTGCCAATGCTTATACATGGTTAGGAGATGAGTATGCGTTTTACTCTGGATATGAAATTAAAAGATGTTATGGAAGCCAATCCAAAGACTGCTGAAGCAATGCAAGAGCTAGGGTTACATTGCCTTGGATGTGCGTTTTCAGTCAATGAAACGTTAGCCAACGCTGCGCAAATGCATAAACTTGATCCAAATGTATTATTAGAAAAGGTGAATTCTGCAGAACAAGGGGAGCTTTCTGCAGAGGCCGCAGCTAAGGCTCAACCAGCTGGTGGCATCTTACAGATGGATAAGAAGACTTATTCTATCGCCCCACATATTCCAGCAGGCGTCGTTACCCCTGAAATATTACGTAAAATTGCAGACGTGTCGGAAAAATACCATGCCCAAGCAATCAAGGTGACCTCAGCACAGCGTATAGCTATTGTTGGGTTACTCCCTGAAGATGTGCCAAAGGTTTGGAAGGACCTTGGTATGGATCCTGGGCATGCGATAGGATTATGTGTGCGGAGTGTCAAAGTTTGTCCAGGCAATACGTTTTGTAAGCGAGGACTTCAAGAAACGCTAGCTTTGGGCATGGAAATTGACAAGCATTATCATGGAATGACTTTACCTTCGAAATTCAAAATGGGGGTATCGGGTTGTCCAAATAAATGTGCTGACTCTGCCTCTGTGGACCTTGGGCTTATGGGTACAAGTAAAGGTTATCATCTTTATGTTGGAGGAAATGGTGGAGTCAAGCCGAGGCAGGGGAGTATCCTCCTTGAAAACCTGCAGAAGGAGCAAATAATGCCAGTGGTGGACGCAGTTATTGCGTACTATAAAGAAAATGCAAAGCCCCAAGAACGGATTGGACGTCTAATAGACCGAATAGGCATGGAAGGACTACATGAATTTGCAGAAAAGGCGATGCATTAAGTTTAGCCAACAATGCCTGAAGGCAGTAAAAGCGGTGTCAGTCAACCGCACTTTACTGCCTTCTTATTTGTGGAATGTGTTCTTACTCTTCAAGGTGTATTGCTTCAGTTGGGCAACCCTCAGCAGCTTCATTTGCTGACGCTTCAAGCTCACTGGGAACCGGGTTTTTGTAAGCTTCCGCTAACCCGTCATCCTCCATCTTGAAGATTTCAGGACAGATGTCTGGGCAAGCTCCACATCCAATGCAGGCATCTTTGTCTACTGTAGCAAACATTATGTACCTCCTTTAAACTGATCTAGGTATTATTCTACCCTAGTCAAAGCAGCCTATACTTTAATATAATAAGTTTATCATAAAGGGACTTCATTGAATAGTTTAGTTAGTTCTAAACAACAATGAGTCAATGTTACAGCTATAGCGTTATGAGTCTATGATGCGATTAAGCTCGATATAGTTCACAACAATTCGTGTAAATATTTGTGTTACTAGATAATACAAAATAAATTAGAAGATTTTGAGTTAAATTAATTTCCAATATTAACCATCTATCTCTAGAGAATAAGCCATTTGTGATTTATAAACAACTTATAACAGTTCCCTAATTATTTACGATTTCGACATGAGTACTAAAGTATAATAAGAGCACCGGAAAGAACAGAAGGTTTTGAAGCATAAAAATGAACCGGAATACTGTTAAGATGGGAAGATGGCAGAATGGGGAAGAAAATAAAAATAATTGTCGCGGATGATAATCGCAATTTATGTCAAATGCTACAAAACTTTATCCAAGCTCAAGAAGATTTAATCATTGTCGGAATCGCTAATAATGGTTTAGAAGCTTGGGAGCTTATTCAAACTCAAGAACCAGATTTGATAATTCTAGATTTGGTTATGCCTAATTTAGATGGTTTAGGGGTACTTGAAAGAATTAATGCTCGGACAACCATGATTCGTCCAAAGGTTATTATGCTAACTGCATTCGGACAAGAATCGCTCACTCATCAAGCTATGATACTCGGCGTGGATTACTTTATTCTAAAACCATTTGATTTAGATATTCTAGGAAAGCGGATCCGATCATTAATGCAGGATATCCCTTCTTCTTCACCAGTTCAGTTTTCGTCAACTTCACCAATCGTGACAACGGTGGGAAATGGGCTTAATCTTTGCGTAGAAGTGACTACAATGATGCATCAAATAGGAATTCCGGCGCATGTGAAAGGGTATCAGTATATTAGAGATGCAATTTTAATGGTTGTAGAAGATGTCTCCTTGTTAGGAGCGGTAACTAAGGAGCTTTATCCAGGAATTGCGAAAAAGTTTGATACTGCACCCAGTAGAGTAGAACGTGGAATTCGTCATGCAATTGAACTTGCTTGGGAACGTGGACATACAGATACACTAAAACGAATTTTCGGGTATTCTATGAATATTGAGCGCCAAAAACCCACGAATTCAGAATTTATAGCACTCCTAGCTGATAAATTAAGGGTCATGAGTAAGGTGAGTTAAGGTGAGTTGGGTTGATACTGTTTTTACTTTCTGTGATATATTGAAAAATATTTAGCTATCATTAACTAAAAAGCAGGATATTCGCTTGTGTATAAAGAATACAGTAATGTTGGGTAGTATGGGCGATTGTTTGTATTGCTTTAAAGAAGGCGATAAAACATGAGGGATCCCATTACATCCAACGAAACAGGGATTAAGAAAGAGGAGAGTGTTTAAAATTCGAAAGAAAAAAAGCCTAGCGGTAGCAATTGCTATGGTGCTTTCAGTCAGTGTTTTACTGACAGGCTGCTCTAGTAATCAACCAGCCGCCCCAGCAAAGGAAATGAAAACTAGTTTTAACGCAGGTGCAGAACCCAAAACCCTTGATCCAGCCCTATCAACAGGTGTTCCGGAGTCCCATATCCAAACAGCCTTATTTGAAGGACTGACTCGCATTGGCGAAGGTGAAAAAGTAATGCCGGGTATCGCCGAAAGCTGGACAACAAGTGCTGATGGTACTGTAGTAACTTTTAAATTACGCGATGCCAAATGGAGTAACGGCGATGCAATCACTGCCGAAGACTTCAAATATTCCTGGTTACGTGCACTTTCCCCAGCATTAGCTTCTGAGTATTCCTACCAACTTTACTACATCAAAGGTGCTGAAGCCTACAACTCCGATAAAGGTACTGCTGATGCTGTTGGTATTAAAGTTGTAGATCCTAAAACGTTGGAAGTAACGTTGGCAGCTCCGACTCCTTACTTTGTTGCCTTGACTGCATTCCATACTCTTTACCCTGTTAATAAAAAGAATGTTGATGCAAACGAGAAATGGTCCCTTACTGCCGAGACTTTCATTGCTAACGGCCCATTCAAAATGAAAGAGTGGAAACACAATGATCAAGTCATTGTGGTTAAAAATGAAAACTATTGGGATGCCAAGAACGTTAAGCTATCTGAAATCACCTTCAGGTTGATTGAGGATAACAAAGCAGCGCTTACAGCCTTTGAAAGCGGTGAGTTAGATGCAACTGAAAATATCCCAACTGAGGACATCGAACGCCTCAAGACTGCTAAGGTCTTAAAAATTGATCCATATATTGGTACCTATTATTATCGCTTTAACGTAACCAAGAAGCCATTTGACGATGTTAAGGTTCGTAAAGCTTTGACAATGGCGATTGACCGTAAATTGATCGTTGAAAAGGTTACTAAAGGTGGACAACAACCTGCTTATGCATTTACTCCTCCGGGAATGGTTGATGTCGAAGCTGGTAAAGATTTCCGCAAGGTTGGCGGAGACTTTTTCAAAGAAGATGTTGCTGCAGCTAAGGCACTCTTAGCTGAAGCTGGTTTTCCTGAGGGCAAAAACTGGCCAGCAGATGTAACCATCCTTTATAACACTTCATCCAACCATAAGTTGATTGCTGAAGCTATTCAAAATATGTGGAAAACTAATCTGGGTATTGATGTTAAGCTACGTAACGAAGAATGGGCTGTCTATCTTGAGTCCCAAAAAACACTCAACTACAATATTTCCCGTGCTGGCTGGATTGGTGACTATGCTGACGCCATGACCTTCATGGATATGTTTGTTACTGGTGGCGGTAACAACCAAACAGGTTGGTCCAATGCTGAGTATGACAAACAAATCAAAGAGATTGCCAATAAATCTGGCGATCAAAAAGTTCGGGTTCCCGCAATGCATGCTGCAGAAAAGGCTTTAATGACTGATATGCCAATACTACCTATCTATTTCTATACGAACCCTTGGGTTATCAAGGATAAAGTAAAAGGGACGTATCGTTCATCCCTCGGTCCGATCGACTACAAGTTAGCAACTGTAGAGTAGTACTCCCTAGGCCAAAGCTTATATAGTAGAGGTGGGCTGAAAAGTAGCCCACCTCTACTTCATTTGCACTATAAATTGGTAAATCAATGAAGAAATTGGAATATAATCCACTTACTTTAATCGTTGTATTCAGTATATAATTGAATTTGTTTGATTAGATCGTATTGACATGGAATATGAGGACTTAAAGTAATCCTTGTAGAGGGGGGATAAACGTGGCAAAATTTCTGCTTAAGCGGATCGCTTCCGCGCTATTAGTACTTTGGATAGTTGTATCACTTACCTTTGTGCTTATGCACTCAATTCCCGGTGGTCCCTTTTCTCGTGAAAAGGCAGTCCCGCCAGCAATCCTGAAAAATCTTGAGGCACGTTATCACATGAATGACCCGCTATCAAAGCAGTATGTTGATTATATGATTAATGTTGCTCAATTTGATCTCGGACCAACCTTCCGTTATGAAGGGAGGACGGTTAACGATCTGATAAAGGACGGACTACCAAAAACAGCTACCATAGGCTTTTTAGCAACAATCTTTGCACTTGGTGGGGGCTTGATACTGGGCAGCATTGCAGCACTCTGGCACAACAAAACCCCAGACGCGGTGGCAACTTTTATTGCTACGATTGGTGTATCTGTTCCTAGTTTCGTTATGGCAACTTTTTTGCAATATTATTTAGGGTACAAGCTTGGCTTGTTTCCACCCGTTGGTTGGAATAATGGAGCGTTTAAAAATTTGGTCTTGCCAGCACTCGCGTTGGGGGCTTTCCCAATCGCCCAAATTACGCGCTTGATGCGGACAAGCATGTTAGATGTTTTAAGTCAGGATTACATTCGTACTGCCAAGTCAAAGGGCTTACCTGGATACGTGATAATTGGAAGGCATGCTATGCGCAACGCCCTGTTACCAGTCATTACTTATTTGGGACCGTTTTTTGCGTATATACTTACCGGAAACTTTGTCGTAGAATTTGTTTTCGGAATTCCAGGAATCGGACAATTCTTTGTTACCTCGATTACTAACCGTGACTATTCTACCATTATGGGCATGACAGTATTGTTCTGCAGTCTATTAGTGGTATTTAACCTGTTGGTGGATATAGCATATACATTTATTGACCCCAGGATAAAACTTACAGGTCAGAAAGGGGCGTAGTAATATGAAGATGGCACAAGACTTATTTGAACCCGCAATATCCCAGATCTCAGCCGAGCATATTAACCGCCCCAGTACCACGATGATGCAAGATGCCTGGCGTCGTTTTAAGCAAAATAAGCTGGCTATGGCTGGTCTAATAACTCTGGGGAGCCTTATTCTCTTCACTTTTATGGGTCCATATTTCATTGATTTCAACTACATGGACAATGACTTAATGAATCAACACCTTAAACCATCCTGGACTCACCCCTTTGGGACAGACGCACTTGGCCGTGATACTATGGCTAGATTAATGTACGGAGGAAGAGTTTCTTTGGCCATTGGTTTTGTATCTGTCTTAATTAACCTGAGTATGGGTGTATTTTACGGTGGAATTTCTGGATATTTTGGTGGTAGGATCGATAATCTTATGATGCGTATAATCGATATTATCTACAGTGTTCCAGAATTGTTGTATGTCATTTTGCTTATGGTAGTCATAGGTAAGGGCGGTTTGCTAAACATAATGATAGTACTGGGAATTGTTAACTGGATGGGGATGGCTAGAATTGTACGTGGACAGATCTTGGCATTAAGGGAGCAGGAGTACGTTTTAGCTGCTCGTACTTTAGGTGCTAACACAAGGCGTCTTATGCTAAAACACTTAATCCCTAATGCGCTGGGTCCGATAATTATCACTTCTGCCTTGGCTATTCCTTCAGCAATTTTCATGGAAGCCTTTTTGAGCTTTATCGGAATTGGTATTCAACCTCCTTTTGCCAGTTGGGGGTCTCTGGCTGCAGAGGGTAGGCTCAACATTCCGTCATATCCTTATGCCTTATTTTTCCCTGCTGCAGCAATTGCAATAACCATGTTGGCGTTTAACTTTGTTGGTGACGGCTTGAGGGATGCATTCGATCCCAAAATGCGAAAGTAAAGGAGGAGGACTAAATATGGAACGGTTACTTGAAGTGAAAGACTTACGAACATCCTTCTTTACCTATGCTGGCGAAGTAAAAGCGGTAGACGGAGTGAGTTTTCATGTTGACCAGGGAGAAGCAATCGGCATAGTTGGGGAATCTGGCTGTGGAAAAAGTGTTACTGTTCAAACTGTTATGCGTCTAATTCCTACACCTCCTGGTAAGATTGTAGGGGGAAGTATAAATTTTTTAGGCACGGATATCGTGAATAAGAGCGAAAAAGGTATGCAATCGATTAGAGGCAAGGAAATGGGTATGATTTTTCAAGATCCCATGACTTCTCTTAATCCGGTGCTAACCGTGGGCTTACAATTAACTGAGGTGTTAAAGAGACACGAAGGTTTATCCGGGCAAGCAGCTAACAAGCGAGCTGTAGAGTTACTTGATTTGGTTGGAATTTCGAACCCCGAAAGCAGACTCAAGCAGTATCCTCATCAGTTCTCAGGTGGAATGAGACAAAGGGTCATGATTGCCATGGCCCTGACTTGTAGCCCAAAACTATTAATTGCGGACGAGCCCACTACTGCACTTGACGTGACGATACAAGCCCAAATTCTTCAACTAATGCGCGATCTTAAGAATAAGATAAACACATCGATTATTTTGATTACGCATGACCTAGGCATTGTTGCTGACCTGTGTAGTAGAGTAATTGTAATGTACGCTGGTAAGATCGTAGAAAGCGGTAGTATTGATGATATTTATTATCATCCAAAACATCCCTATACTTGGGGCTTACTAAAGTCTATTCCTCGTTTAGATGCTACTAAAAAGGGCCGGTTAATTCCTATTCCGGGTACTCCTCCTGATCTGCTCAATCCCCCAAAAGGGTGTAGATTTGCTCCGCGCTGTGAACATTGCATGCAAGTGTGTACAGAGCAAATGCCAGAGGATAGTAAGATTACTGATGGACATTACGTTGCCTGTTGGCTTCAGCATCCTCAAGCTCCTAAAGTTGCCTTCGAAGGGAGGGAATAGTCAGTGGAAGTAGAAGTAAAGGAAGAAGTTATTCTAGAAGTCAAAGATCTAGTTAAGCATTTCCCGATGGGTGGAGGTTTCTTTGGTCAGAACCAACAAGTCGTTCATGCGGTTAACGGCATCAGCTTCAAAGTCAAGAAAGGGGAGACCCTTGGTATTGTGGGCGAAAGTGGGTGTGGTAAGTCCACGGCAGGGCGGACCATTATTCGCCTTTACGAGCCCACTAGTGGACAAATAATCTTTGAAGGACAAGACGTCACAAAGTCAGCTGGAAATGATTTACTAAACCTGCGGCGCAAAATGCAAATGATCTTCCAGGATCCTTATGCTTCGCTTAACCCTAGAATGACAGTGGGAGACATTGTCGGGGAAGGGCTGGATATTCATAAGTTAGCCTCTGGGCAGGCTAGAACGGATCGCATTTACGAACTCCTAGAGGTTATTGGAATGAACCCAGAGCACGCCAACCGCTTTCCTCATGAGTTTTCTGGAGGACAGCGGCAACGAATCGGGATTGCCAGAGCGTTGTCGGTCAATCCACGTCTAATTATCTGTGATGAACCGATTTCTGCCCTTGATGTATCAATTCAGGCTCAAATCGTGAATATGCTGGAAGAATTACAAGAGAAAATGGGTTTGACATATTTGTTCATTGCCCATGATCTGTCCATGGTTAAACATATATCGCACAGAATTGCAGTTATGTATCTTGGAAGAATCGTAGAACTGGCTGATAGTTTTGAATTATATAAGAATCCTCAGCACCCTTATACCAAAGCTCTTTTATCTGCTATACCGATTCCAGATCCAAGGGTAGAAGCGACTCGAAAGAGAATTGTTGTCCAAGGGACTGTGCCTAGCCCCATTAATCCACCTTCAGGGTGTTACTTCCGAACAAGGTGCCCCCATGCAAAAGCTGTGTGTGCAGAACAAGTTCCTTCATTAAAAGATCTTGGGGCCAATCATGTTGCAGCATGTCATCTGCTCTAGGTTGAGCCTTAGTATGCAAATGTTATTTAAGAAGTCGGGATTATCCCGACTTCTTAGTTTTAACCTCGAATCTGATCTGGCTTCTCTGTATGAGGTTGATCTGCAATACTTATTAGGTCCAGAGGATGACTATAATTCATAGAAATGTTACAATTGTTTCGTCGGAAATATTGCTTATACTGGTTTAAATATAATGATAGTTTGAGATGAGGAAGATAGCGATGAAAGGAAAACTTATTATTATCGAGGCGAGCGATGGTAGCGGGAAGGCAACTCAGACTGAGAAACTATTTCAACGACTATTGCTTGAAAAATTCAAGGTTAAGAAAATTGAATTCCCGAATTATGCCAGTGAATCTTCAGCATTAGTTAAGATGTATCTTAATGGAGAGTTTGGGACAGACCCTGACTCGATAAGTCCATATGTTGCATCCTCTTTTTATGCAGTCGATCGCTATGCTTCATTTAAGAAAGAATGGGAAACGTTCTATCAAGAGGGTGGCATTATCTTGGCCGACCGTTATACTACTTCTAATATGGTTCATCAAGCTGCAAAAATTGATAAAGACTCAGAGCGAGATAAATTTCTGGATTGGTTATATGATTTTGAATATAATATTTTCGGCCTCCCTATTCCAGATTATGTCGTGTTCTTGGACATGCCCCCACTATTTAGTTTAGGACTTCTCTCAAAGAGAGCGAGTAAGGCATCCGATGTACGACAAGATATTCATGAAGCGGATGAACAGTATCTTATAAAATCGTATAACAACGCAAATCGGATTGCGGGTAAATATAACTGGCATAAAGTAAGGTGTATAAGTAACAGTTCCTTGAAAACGATCGAGGAAATCCATGAAGAGGTATACAAGCTTGTCATCGTCGAGTTAGCAAGCATAGGTTCTTAGCAATAAAAAACAAACCACAACGATTAAGTTGTGGTTTTAAATATCTTAATGGTGCGCCCGGCGGGATTTGAACCTGCGACCTCCGGCTTCGGAAACCGTCACTCTATCCACTGAGCTACGAGCGCTTGCTGAAGACACTTCATTACTTTACTCAAAAATGAGTATTTTGTCAAGTATTAGCAATGATACGTTGCACTAGAATCAGGAAGTCTTCTTCAGGATTTTAAGTCAAGTAATTTACAAGTGTGATACAAGGAAAAGCATAGAAAGGTATGAATCGTTTGAAAAGTTGTCTCTTTGGATACTCTGAAGTATAATTCAACAAGGATAACAACTACTTTTTGTAGCAAAGCATGAACGGGGGATTCTAGTGTGCTCTGGAAACGTGTTCGCGAAAATTTTACGTTGCGACTCTTGAAACACCTGATTGGGATCATAATAGGTGCAACTATCGTTAGTGTGAGCCTCAATACTCTGATTATTCCCAATCATATTGCCGACGGTGGGCTCACGGGAATTGCCATTATCTTGCATTATCTATTCGATTGGCCGGTGAGTTGGGCGGTTTTTTTACTGAATCTCCCACTTTTTATTCTAGGCCTACGGATGGTTGGGCGAAATTTCTTGATTTTTAGTATTGTAGGTGTTGCTGTACTCTCTTCCACGCTTTTCATGACTACACAACTTCCAGTATTGACTGATGATGTTCTGCTTGCAGCAATGTTCGGTGGAGTCCTTACGGGAATCGGCATGGGTATAATATTTCGATCGAGAGGTTCACTGGGTGGAACGGACATTTTAGCGGTCTTGTTTGCTCGAACAACCCCCTTTAGTGTGGGCCAAATAATACTGGCAATTGATGCGGTCATTTTTATCGGGGTAGCTATCTTATTTAGTCCAGAGATGGCAATGTATGCGATGATCTATATGTTTATTGCGACCCGAGTCGTTGATCTTGTTCAGGAAGGTTTAAGTCACTCCAAATCGGTACTAGTGGTTACATCCAACCCTCAAAAAATTGCAGATGAAATCATGGCGAAACTTGGTCGTGGAGTTACTCTTTTTCTAGCAAGCGGGGCATTTTCAGGACAAGCCAAGCAGGTAGTCTATTGCGTTATTAACCGCACAGAGTTGTCCCAAATAAAAGAAATCGTACGTGAGCAAGATCCACAGGCTTTTATGACGATTACTGAAGTGCCAGAAGTAGTCGGAGAAGGCTTCTCCTCATGGAGAGGACATTAAAATTGACCATTTAGGAACGAGGGATTACTTTGTATAATCAACGCAAACGCAGTCTAAGGAGACGTCGACAGACCACGTTTTTGGCATTAATATTAATTATTATAATGATTACAATCTCGCCTTTTGTATGGCGAATGGATCGATTAAAACGAGCTGAAAATTCCTACGACATTCAAAAGGTGCAAGAAGAATTACAATGGTGGGAAATGCATGGGGGCTTTTTAAATAAACTAAAAATGATCCGAGAAGTCTCATTTTGGTATGATCTTAATATCGGTGGAGATAACTTAGAGGTTAAATTGGCCGAGTATCAAGATGAAAAGCATCAATTCTGGTTGTTTTTGTTAAACTTACAAAATGGGAAGATGAACGAAGCTCAGAATGTCTTAAACGTAATGGATAAGACACTGATGGGTAAATTGGGGAATGGTTTAATGTTGATGGCAAAAGGGGATGTGGAGGAGTCTAGTCAATTATTAGGAGATACAGAACTGGAATGGAAAACCATGCCCAAACAAGCGCAAGCTTTAAGGCACTTGACCCTAGCCCAAGCAGGAATGATCATGGGTGACCATCAACTAACCCAGACAGAACTCGACTCGGCATTGCGTTTAGACCCCAATAATCCGCTTTGCCTCTCTTTGGCTTTCGATATAGCCCTAGAGGAAGGGCAATGGACAAAAGCGCAAGAACTTAGCCTTGAAATAGTGGCTCAAACTTGGCGACCTAAAAATACATTGTTTGAGACGAAAAAAGCTTTACTGGCTATTCATGAAAACAATCTCCTGGAGTTGTCTAATAGCTTTTTCGTCCTTGCAGAGCTTCCTCGAGGGGATGCTTCCATCAACTATGTGAAGGGGGTTTACGCTTTAAGTAAAGGACAGTTGCAAGAAGGTAGGTCCTTACTTGAACAGGCACTTAAAAGTGGGCTTGAAGGTGGGCTGGAATCGGATGCTCAAAAATCGCTTGACCAAGTAATAGCGCGACAAAATGCGGAACGAAGCTTAAATTCGATTGTCGTTGAAAATAGATAATTGTAGGTTAGACGTGGCTGAGATAGGTTCTTCCTTTAAATTACTTTCAGGTGGCCAAGTACTACTTGCCTGATCAAGTAACTGACCGATCGGTATTAAACTGTACCCTTTGCCTTTTAGGCGCTGAATGACCGTTGGTAAGGCTTCGATAGTATCTGGTGCAGAGTCTGAGGCATGAAACAATATTATGTCTCCGGCTTTAGCCCCACTTCTTGATCCTATTCCATTAAGTACGTTATTGATCACAGCACTTGGGCCGGGTCGTTTCCAATCTAGGGAGTCCACACTCCATTGAATCACTCGGTATCCTAACTTATGAGCGGTTGCAATGACTTTGTTATTATAAGCCCCGTTCGGAGTGCGAATTAAACGGACTGATCGACCAGTAATTCTTTCAAGGACTTGTTGGGAAGTGGTAATCTCATTCTCAATTTCCATAACTCCCAAAGTATTAAGATCAATATGACGATTACCATGCGAACCGATTTCATGCCCTTCAAGCACCATTCTCTGAACCAAATTTTGATGTTTATCTGCCCAAGGACTGGAGAGGAAAAACGTAGCACGTATGTCTTCATGTTTAAGAATATCTAGGATTGGTTCTGCTGTTTTTTCCCCCCAACTAATATCAAAAGTCAGTCCGATTGTGGGCGTGGTGACAGTTGCTGAGTATATGGGCTTTAATTTTCCGGAAAATACTGAGGTGGCATTCTCACGGTAAGCGATTAAGACGAACAATAAGACCCCCCAAAGAATAATATTACGCCACGAGGGACGTTTGAAAATAATAATCCGCATTTGGCATTCCTCCTTCGATTAAAGGATATTCGTTTGAAAGCCAGTTCATGAAGTAAAAAACAAAAAAACGCCTTTAAAGGCGTTTTATTTAATGTCAGGTTTATTTAGAGAAAAATTACCAAAAAGATAGGTGGTACTTAGCGTAAAGTAAATCGTTTACCCATCACAAACTGGAATAAATCTAGTTTAAACAATAACTTAAGAAAAAAATGAAGGACAAAAAAGGAGACAGCTAATAAAACAATGAAACGTATTAGAAAGAAGGTAATAGCAAAAACCCACGTGAAAAGTTTACCTAATACTATGGCAGAAACATAAAGACTTAGAATGAGTAAGAGAAGTTTGAGTGCAACAATCCAATAATTTGAAGATTGGCTTGGACGATATGTGTTCATAACGTAATAACACTCCCTTCATCCATCGTCATACTCCCCCTTCTACAAGTGAAAGTGATATCCCGTTCACTGAATTTAGATTATCATATTTCGACTTTTATGTCTAGATTACAAGCTAGTTCATCTTTATGTACTATTGTAAATTTTTCTGTATGTTATTCCCTATAAATCGTTTCGTGCATAAGATGGAGCAGACACGGAGGCGATAATATGTACGATGGGGAGTTATCTGTTTGGCGGAACCTAATGGAGCATGGAACACAGTGTCTTGGAGAAGAAGATTACATTAAAGCCGAAAAGCATTTTTCGCAAGGACTTATAATGGCATATCAATTAACAGTACCAGAAATCATAGCATTTACATTACGATTGTTAGCGACAGTGAGAGTACGTTTAGGAGATTTGGAGCTTGCAGAAGAAGGGTTTAAAGAAGCCTTAGGGATATGTCAAGAAATCCAGAATGCAAAAGGAATGGCTGAAGCATGGGCAGGCTTAGCAAGTGTCTCAGTTAAAAAGGGAATGCTTCGAGAAGCGGGCAAGGAGTACGAACAAGCAATTGCTGTGTACCCAAGCTCATCCCCCCCTTTAAGACTAGGTATGCTTTATGCTGACCTTGGTCAAGTATATACTACTCTTGAAGACTGGTCTCGTGCCAATAGGGCATACACACAGGCCCACGAAATTTGTCGCACCAATGGATTTCCCAAAGGTGAAGCAGAGTTGGATGTTCTGTTAGGTGAATTAAACTTTAGAAAGGATAGAAAAGTAGAGGCTTTGAGCTACTTAAAGGATGCTTGTCAGATTTATGCTCAAATAAATGATGGAGTCGCTTTGTCGAATACACTTCAGTATTTGGCTTTAGTATACTTTGAACACAATGAAATGCGTTTAGCCTTTGAATGTCAACAAAGAGCAGTTGCCCTAAGTTTAAAATTTGATACAAAAAATATATTTAGTATTAGCTGTTACTTCTTAAGTAAAATAGAACAATTTCTAGAAAACTTTGAAGAAGCAAAATATTACCTAGAACTGTCAATTCGGTTTTATCCTGACCAAGATTTGGATCTTGCCTTACGCTATCAAAGTTTAGCGGGATTATTTTTTCTTTCTATGGATTTAGCTAAGTCGGAACTTTATTATTTAAAGGCTTTGAGTCTCTTTGAATCGATGGGCGATGGGCGTATTGTGGAAATATATGATGCTTTGGCTGCACTTGAAGAAATTCGAATACAGAAGGCAGCGTCAGATTACTCTCATGGAATCCCAGAAGACAAGTCTCAATTACACGGAGAGTATGCCCTAGAGGCATTAATTCGTCTGGCAGAGCTTTACGAAAAACAACGAAATTTTCGAGATGCTTTAGAATGTTATTGGAAGGCTCTTGAAATGGGACGGGATGCAGAGATGAAGACCGATTGGATTGAAACAAGAGTTCAACGAGTTTCAAAACGCTTTCGTCGAAAAAAGTCTTCTAAATGAAATGATTTCCAAAATATTTGTAAAGTAGCTTTATAAATCCTGTCAATTCAGATAGAATAGCATTATAGAAAGTCTCTCCAATAAAAGGAGAGATTGGGGTGGGGGATAATCAATATGCGTGAGGAAGACGCTATACTCCTTGAGTGCTTGGAGGACGTGTATCATACCTTTGAAAAAGCATTGAAGAAGGCTCAAAAAGTTCGTTCGATCCATGTCCGGAAGTTTGAGCAGATCCTGGATGAGTTACGTAGCGAGCGCCGGGTTTTTGAGGACATTTCTATTCCAGCGCGGCTAATTGTTGAACAACTTTTAGAGTCCCGATTTAGAGTAGGACAAGTTGCCCTCGAAGCGGAGTATCTTAGACAACCTTTTACTGGTGTTGAAGCTGTAAAGGTTGAAGAATTCGGAATAATCCGCATTAAACTTGGGGAAGTTGAAGTAACATGGCGCGACGGGAATTATTCCTATTACCTTTATCCTGATAAGGTAGAGTTAAGAGCTAAGGACGAAAAGTCAGCAATCAAATTGTTTTTTTCTATTCCATTTAATAGACAATCATTAGAACGGTTTCCTGAAATAAGAACGTCCCCAAATGTTGTATATATCCATCCACAGCTAGAAACTTGGATGAAGGGTGAGCGATAATGACGAATATTCCCAAAGGATTAATTCAAATTTATACCGGAGACGGCAAGGGGAAAACAACCGCCGCCTTAGGCTTGACAATCCGAGCGGTAGGTCATGGTTTTAGAGTTTATATTATTCAATTTATGAAAGGAAAGGGCGGATACGGAGAACTAGAAGGCTTGAAGCGCTTGCAACCAGAATGTCAAATTGAACACTTTGGAGCTCAAGGATGGGTACATAAAGGTGAAAATATTGAGGAGCATATCCAAGAGGTTCGAAAGGCCTTTATAAGAGCTAACGAGATCCTTTTATCCGGTGAATGGGATATTATTATTCTCGACGAGATTCTAAACGCGCTCTGGTTTGAACTAATACCGGAGAGTGAAGTTTTAGAATTACTGAGTCAAAAACCAACTCATGTAGAATTAGTCCTCACAGGTCGTAATGTGTCCCAGGCTCTTATCGAGAAAGCAGATCTCGTGACGGAAATGGTTCTAATAAAACATCCTTTTGAAAAGGGAATTATGGCTCGTCTTGGAATTGAGTATTAGAACTCGATTCAAGCCATTGTATATTGAAATAACAATGGATATACTTATTTATGTAGGACAAAGTAGTCCGTGCAGAGCCATATAGGTGGTGACGCATGGGCATTTTTGATTCGTTTAAGTGGAAGGAGAGATACTATGATGATGACCAAAGAAGATGTCTTGAGAGAAGCTCATGAAAAAGGGGTTAAATTTATTCGACTACAGTTTACAGATATCTTTGGGATTCTCAAGAATGTCGCTATAACCATTGAGCAGTTGGAAAAAGCCTTAGATGGAGAGCTCATGTTTGACGGTTCTTCTATTGAAGGATTTGCACGTATTGAAGAATCAGATATGTATTTGCGTCCAGACCCTAATACCTTCGTAGTCTTTCCTTGGCGCCCCAAAGAAGGGGGAGTCGCTCGACTCATATGTGATGTGTATAACCCAGATGGATCATCTTTTGAAGGATGCCCCCGAAGTGCTTTGAAAAGAGTGTTACATGAGGCTTCTGAAATGGGGTACACCTTAAATGTTGGACCAGAGTTAGAGTTTTTTCTTTTTCATACCGATGCGGAGGGACGTCCGACCACTATTACCCATGATAAAGCTGGCTATTTTGACTTAACCCCAGTCGATCTTGGAGAGAATGCGCGTCGCGATATGGTATTAACTCTAGAACAAATGGGATATGAGATTGAAGCATCTCACCACGAAGTAGCTCCCGGACAACATGAAATTGACTTCAAATATTCTGATGCCTTGGATATTGCCGATAAAATAGCAACCTTCCGTTTTGTTGTTCGTACGATTGCTCAACATCATGGGTTGCACGCCACGTTTATGCCTAAACCGATTTTCGGGATCAACGGATCTGGTATGCATAGTAATCAGTCACTTTTTAAAGAGGGTAAGAATGCATTTTATGACCCTAATGGGCCTATGGAACTATCCGAAATCGCCTATCAATATATTGCAGGACTAATGAAACATGCCCATTCCTTTACGTCCATCACAAATCCAACCGTAAACTCCTATAAACGACTAGTCCCAGGGTATGAAGCACCTTGTTATATTGCATGGTCAGGTCGTAATCGAAGTCCACTTATTCGTATACCAGCGAAGAGAGGTTCTTCTACCCGCATAGAATTACGGAGCCCAGATCCTGCCTGTAACCCGTATTTAGCTCTCGCTGTCCAGCTTAAAGCAGGGCTTGACGGTATCAACAATAAACTCACACCGCCCCAAGCAGTCGATTTAAATATTTACGCTATGACGGTCGAAGAACGGGAAAAAATGGGAATTGGTTCTTTGCCAGGAACTTTGAAAGAAGCATTGGATGCACTTAGTGAAGCCCCTGTCATACGTGAGGCACTAGGCAATCATATCTATCATCGCTTTTTTGAGGCAAAAACAGAGGAATGGAATAGTTTTAGACTCACGGTCACACAATGGGAACTGGATCGATATTTGCACATGTATTAATGATAAAGGGTCGTAACAAACTTTAGTATATTGTTACACCCTTTTTGCTTTCAGTAGCCAGGTTTATCAGCTGAAAAAGTTACTGATTAAATTAAATTAATAACAAATTGAATAAACAAAGAATTTTCTGACTTTACTATAGATTTTCTGTGCGGGCTATGTTATTGTAAATTATGAATAAAAGAAGAAGAGTAAGGGAGGGTATAATACTATTTTAGGTATAAATCGTGAATCTGACACGGGCTCTACCCTTCGACACCAACAACAGTTTCAAATCGGTGACCGCGTTGAAACATGTAATCATTGCCTTGGTACAGTTGTTAGGGTTGATCGAGATGATATTGGAGTCTTTATTGTAGCTCGGTTAGATATTCTACCTGGTGAATTTGCATACGACCCTTGGGATCTAATCAAAATTAAATAGTAGAATACATTGACATAATGAACATCTCTGTTTTAGAGATGTTCTTTTCATTTTTAAAAGAAGAGCTTGTATATGCCTTAACTTCATTTTTAAGGCATATACTCATATATAACCCGACATATGTCGCTTGAGATTGGAGAAGGGAGGGCTACTATGGAAGTCATAAATTGGTTGCGTGAATATCGTGAATTAGAGGCTGCCCTAGCCTGGAGCGGAACGTTTGCAGACTATTTAGAAATGGTTACTAAGAATCCTAAATTGGCACTTCATGCTCATGCTCGAATTTATGCAATGATCAGAGCGGCCGGGGTTGAAATTATTGGAGATCAGAAAAAATATAACTTTTTTGACAAAGAGCTATTTGGATTAGACAAAACTTTAGAACGCCTGATCGAAGAGTATTTTCATAGTGCTGCCAAGCGCTTAGATGTTCGCAAACGCATATTACTCTTAATGGGCCCTGTTAGCGGTGGAAAATCAACGATCGTTAGCTTATTGAAACGAGGGCTCGAAGAATTTACTAGAACAGAAGAAGGAGCAGTTTATGCTATTGATGGGTGTCCGATGCATGAAGATCCTCTCCATCTGTTGCCTGTTTCTTTACGTCCTCAATTTGAGGAATTGTATGGAATCCGGATTGAAGGGAATCTCTGTCCAGTTTGCCGATTGCGTTTAGATGACGAATTCGAAGGCAGGGCAGAACATTTTCCTGTCAAACGAATTTTATTTTCAGAGGAGCAAAGGGTAGGGGTGGGAACATTTACTCCATCCGATCCTAAGTCGCAAGATATTGCGGACTTAACGGGTAGTATTGATTTTTCTTCAATTACAGAGTACGGATCAGAATCAGATCCACGAGCCTATCGTTTTGACGGAGAACTTAATAAGGCTAATCGAGGTTTGATGGAATTCCAGGAAATGTTGAAATCGGATGAGAAATTCCTCTGGAATCTCCTAAGTCTCTCTCAGGAAGGGAATTTTAAAGCCGGACGATTTGCATTGATTTCAGCTGATGAACTCGTGATCGCGCATACAAATGAAAATGAATATCGAACATTTATCGCAAATAAGAAAAATGAAGCACTCCAATCAAGAATTATTGTGATGCATATCCCTTATAATCTTAGAGTGAGTGATGAAATCAAAATCTATCATAAACTGATTGGCCAAAGTGATATTCGCAATGTGCATATTGCGCCACATAGTCTATGGACCGCCTCAGTTTTTAGTGTTCTCTCCCGATTAAAGCTATCGAAAAAACAAGGGATGGACCTTGTCAAGAAGATGCGAATCTATGATGGAGAAGATGTGGAGGGATTTAATCAAAAGGATATAAAGGAACTAATGGTAGAAGGGGAAGAATTAGGAGAAGGCATGGATGGCGTGGATCCTCGTTATGTTATCAATCGAATTTCTACAGCCTTAATACGAGATGAGCATGCGTGTATCAATGCTTTGGATATTTTGAGGGCCTTAAAAGACGGATTGTCTCAGCATACCTCAATTATGAAAGCGGAAAAAGAAAATCTTCTCAATTTGATCGCTGTTGCACGTCGAGAATATGACGAAATGGCTAAGAAAGAAGTTCAAAAAGCGTTTGTTTATTCCTATGAAGAATCTGCTAAGTCTCTCTTGAACAATTATTTGGATAACGTCGAGGCGTTTTGCAATTCTACTAAACTATTTGACCCCATCACCAGTGAGGAATTAGCCCCAGATGAACAATTGATGCGCAGTATTGAAGAACAAATTGGGGTTTCGGAAAACGCTAAAAAAACTTTCCGAGAGGAAATTCTGATTCGAATTTCGATGTATGCTCGTAAGGGGAAGACCTTTAGCTATGCTTCACATGAACGGCTAAAAGAAGCCATTGAAAAGAAACTCTTTGCGGATCTCAAAGATATTGTAAAGATTACAACCTCGATCGATCATCCCGATCAAGAGCAATTATTAAAAATTAATAATGTTATGGATCGTCTTGTAAATGAGCATAATTATTGCCCAATCTGTGCCAATGAAATTGTGAAGTATGTTGGTGCCCTCCTTAACCGTTAAATAGAAAGGGGGATAAGCGTGGATGATGGCATCATTGTAAGTCGTGATGACTGGAGCTTGCATCGCAAAGGGTATCTTGATCAGACGAGACACAAAGAAAAAGTTGAAGAAGTCATAAAGCAACAACTGGGTGATTTAATCGTCGATGAAAGTATCATCTTGACTGACGGTAAAAAAAACACAAAGATTCCCATGCGTTCGCTTGAAGAATTTCGCTTCCGGTATGATTTCAATAAAAGAAATCATACTGGTCAAGGAACAAAAAAAATGGTACCTGGTGAAATCATGGGTCGTGAAAAGGCCAAGGGTAAGGGTTCAACAGGAAGTGGAGCGGGTGAACAGCCTGGTGAAGACATCTATGAAGCAGAAGTAAGCTATGAAGATTTAGCGAATATTCTCTTTGAAGAATTAAAATTACCTAATTTAGATGATAAAAAAAGGCCGCTCATTGCTCATGATTGTCCTGAGTTCAATGATGTCCGAAAAAAAGGACTCATGGCGAATGTCGATAAAAAGCGAACTTTGCTTGAAAGTATTAAGAGGCAGGCCTTTTCGCCAAAAAAGAACAATGAAGCTAGATTGAAAATTACTCCTGAGGACTTGCGCTTTAAGACATGGGAGACTCGACCTAATTTTGAGACGAATGCAGTTATCTTAGCGATGATGGACACCTCAGGGTCAATGGGTCAATTCGAAAAATATATTGCTAGAACATTTTTCTTTTGGATGGTTCGATTCCTGCGCCTAAAATATGAGCATGTAGAGATACGATTTTTAGCACATCACACGGAGGCTAAAGAAGTAACGGAGGAAGAATTTTTTACGCGTGGAGAGAGCGGAGGTACTCGTTGTTCATCGGTGTATAAATTCGCGTTAGAATTAATTGAGAGACAATACCCAGCGGCCCATCACAATATTTATCCAATTCATTTTACAGATGGTGACAATATAGGCTCGGATAATTCCAGAGCGTTGTCTCTAATGAAGAATTTAGTTGAAGTGAGTCAAGTTGTTGGTTATGGAGAGATCTTAAGGACCCATTATTCCAGTACATTAATGTCTACCTTGAAACGTATTACCGATCCCAAACTACGATTGGTGACGATCAGAGACCGGAGCGAGGTTTACGTTGCTCTTAAAACGGTTTTTTCCTAGTAACATTGGAAATTAGGGGGTAGTTATGGATTATGAAATAAGCACCATAAACACCATTGCTCGTGAGATCGCTCAAGTCGCCCGAGGTATGGGTCTTGATTTCTATCCTGTCAATTTTGAAATTGTTCCAGCCGAAACACTGTATACATTTGGAGCCTATGGAATGCCGGTGCGATTCACGCATTGGAGCTTCGGAAAAGCTTTTTATAAAATGAAGATTCAATATGATCTGAACTTGAGTCGGATATATGAACTAGTGATCAATACTAATCCTGCATATGCTTTTTTGCTTGAAGGAAATCATATTACCCAAAATAAGCTCGTGATCGGCCATGTATATGCACATGTCGACTTCTTTAAGAACAATCGCTATTTTTCACGAACGCCTAAGGACATGGTTGAGCGTATGGGTGCACATGCCGAGAAAATTCGAGACTATGAATTGCAGTATGGAAGAGAATTGATTGAGCGAACTTTGGATGCTGTCCTGTCCATTCAAGAGCATGTGGATTATCGAGCCCATATTGGCGATAATGAAATAATGGAAAATGTTCCTTATGTTAGTAATAATCGTTCTTGTGATCGGACTTGTACTGCAAAAACAAAAAACAAGCTAAACCTCGAGAAGAAGAAACGGACCAAAAGGGCATCGTTTCCCTATGAAGATTTATGGGGAGATCTATTGGAGGATGAATATAAATGCCTTCCACAACCTGAGTATGAAGATCTTTTATACTATATTATGAAGTTCGCACCCGGGCTCGAAGATTGGCAAAGAGATCTCGTAAGTATAGTTCGTGAGGAATCGTTGTATTTCTATCCACAAATTGAGACTAAAATCATTAATGAAGGATGGGCAACATTTTGGCATGCCAGAATCATGCATGAACTTGATCTTACAGATGCTGAATCCTTGGAATTTGCTCTTATGCACAGTCAGGTCGTCCAGCCTTCTCGAATGGGACTGAATCCATATTATTTGGGTGTGAAAATATGGGAGTCGCTTGCAAAAGCTAAATCTGATGACGAACTTTTTGAAATTCGGGAGATAGAAAACGATCTTTCCTTTATCCGTAATCATCTTACTCGAGAATTGGTTGAAGAACTTAACTTATTCAATTACCGCAAGGTTGGAGCGCACTGGCAGGTAACAGAAACAGAGTGGGAGAAAGTGAGAGATAACTTAGTACAACAACTTATAAATGGGGGACATCCCCGAATAGTCGTAATTGAAGGTGATTATGAAGGCAAGGGAGGACTATATCTCAAACACCGCCATGAAGGCATTGATCTTGATGTAGTCTATCTTGAGAAAACTCTGACTCTTGTTCAATTTCTCTGGGGTAAAGCGGTAGTTCTCGAAACAGTGGTGGATACAAAGAAGGTCATATATGAGTCGTTCAATGGCCTAGTGAGTCGTCGGCAGATGCCTAGAGCGGGTGGAGAAACGGTGTAATATCCAGCTGTTTAGTGTAGAAGCAGATGTTAGTAATAGCGTCTGCTTATTTTCAGGACTCCAATAAAAAACAGGGACTATATAGTTTATGTTATTTTGATGATTGGATTAAGGAGGTATACTTTGGAAACGATCATTACTTTCCTGGGACTGCTGGTTGAATTCCTGATTTCATCATTTGGTTATTTTGGAGTATTTATTGCAATGGCTATTGAGAGCGCCTGCATACCTTTACCCAGTGAAATTATCTTACCCTTTACAGGCTACATGGTATTTTTAGGACATTTCAATTTTTGGCAGGCAACCGTTATCGCTACTCTAGGGAACCTCTTTGGAGGTCTAGTAGCGTATTATGTCGGTGTTTGGGGGGGGCGTCCTTTCCTTAAACGGTATGGGCATTTATTCTTTATCAATGCAAAAGAACTAGCATGGACAGAACGCTTATTTGAGCGTCATGGAGAAATGACAGTTTTAGTGGGCCGTATGTTACCTATTGTGCGTACTTTCATTTCACTACCTGCCGGTATTGCACGAATGAACCCGTTTAAAATGATTACTTTTACAGCAGTTGGTGCATTTATTTGGTGTGCACTTCTTATCTTAATAGGGAAAAAATTAGGCGAAAACTGGGATTCCCTGAAACCTTATTTTCATCGGGCAGACATAGTAATCGGAGGGGTATTATTGCTTGTAGTCCTTTATGCGGTAAGGAAAAGGGTCAAACATAGAAAACGCTAAATATTTTGGTCTCACAATGAGTCTTCCAAACATTAGGGAATTTCTAAGTGTAGTGATATAATATACAGGATAAAACCTACATAAAGGAGGTCACTCAGGTGACAAATGAAAGCGCACAAGAACTTAAGGAAAACCCCATCGTAACAATTGAAATGGAAAACGGCAACATGATTAAAATTGAACTTTATCCGTCGATAGCACCCGAAACGGTTAAGAATTTTGTGGCTCTTGTCTCACAAGGATTTTATGATGGTCTCATTTTCCATAGAGTTATCCCTGGCTTTATGATTCAAGGCGGTGACCCTAATGGTACTGGGATGGGTGGCAGCAAGCAAACAATCCCAGGCGAGTTTTCTGCAAACGGTTTTAAAAATGATTTAACGCACGATATTGGCGTAGTATCTATGGCTCGGACGTCTGCCCCTAATTCCGCTAGCTCTCAATTTTTCATTGTAGTCAAGGCCTCAAGCCACTTAGATGGACAGTATGCTAGCTTTGGGAAAGTGATCGAGGGTATGGAAGAAGTCAATCGAATTGTCAGTGTTCCAAAGGATCGTGGAGATAAACCACTAGAGGATCAGAGGATGAAAAAAGTTGTTCTTCAACCTTAGTTTTTTTGTTTGTGTAAATGTATCCATCGCAGAAAGAGGAGGGCCTAGCCCTCTTTTTATTGATGGATCACCAAAGCAACTAAGGCGATGACACAGGACGTGTCTAGTGTCGAATCCGGCATGACTTGAACAGAATGTTCGAGACTAGAGCATCGCCATGAAGGCTAGAGGCCGTGATGGCGTTAGCATTCGACCGGCCGCCTTCGCTGAAGCTTGGCGCCAGCCAAGTTTTCTTTGATTTTAGGAGGTGCTTTTGTGTTAGATTTGCTGCGTTTGTTTGGTCAAGTTGTAGAGGAACAAAGTTTTACGGTTGTTGCACGAAAGTTGGGAATTAGCCAACCTGCTGTTTCCAATCAGATGCGAGCACTTGAAGAGAAACTAGGAGTAAAACTACTTTACCGCAAGGGTAAGGGTTTTGCCCTAACCCCTGAGGGGGAAACTGTTTATCGACATGCCTTGTACTTGCTCGAGGGCTGGACAGAGCTAATCCGCGAAATTGGTGGTTCTGAAAATGTCATGAATGGGAAAGTACATATTGGGGCTTCGCACATTCCAGGAGAGTATCTGCTCCCAATTTATATAGCAGCTTTTCGAAAATTGTATCCGGAGATTGTATTTAAATTGTCCATAGGAGACAGTCTTGAAATGGCAGAAAAAGTAATTGCTCATGAAGTTGATTTTGCAGTTGTTGGAGCGGTATTTGATACTGAAAAACTAACCTCTGAATTTTGGTTGAAGGATGAACTCGGTTTTGTAGTGTCTTGTGACTCAACCATTAGATCGAAACAAACAATTGATATACATACACTCAAGGAAAATCCAATGATTGTTCGCGAGATCGGATCCGGACATCGAAGAGCCTTAGAGGAGGCCCTTGCAAAACATAACCTTGATCTTAATGACTTCAACATAGCCTTGGAAGCTGGGAGTACAGAAGCGGTGAAAAATGCTGTTCGTGCTGGTATTGGATATTCATTTCTGTCAAAACATGCCTTAGAATCAGGTAATCAACAGGGTTTGGAATGGACTAACGTCGAGGATTTCTATATTGAACGTGGTTTTTACCTTTTGAGCCGTCGTAATAAGCCTTTAACACCTATTGCGGATGAATTCTATCGCTATCTAGCGAACCAAAGGTCATGGGTCAAATAGAGGCGGGATTGTAAAGTTTATATAGATGCACGTTCTTATTTAAGCATGTTTGAATATTGAAAAAAGGAGAGAAACACTTGAATGTTTTTAAGTGAATTTAATATTCGAGCATGGCGTCTGATTAAGAATTACAAACTTAAGGACGCTCCGGATGTTACTCTGATTTATGGACTTAAAGGACTTGGTAAAACGTCCATGTTAAGCTATCTTTACCAACTCAGAGGGCAACAGGAGGGGGGAATACTTGAAAATTCAATGGCTTTTGCTCGTCAGTATGCTTACGCTGCACAGATGAACAATCTTAATCCATTTAGGCAACGCTACCGTACGACAAAGTTATTGTTAATCGATGATATTCATTGCTTGGCGGGTAAACTAAAAACTATCGAAGAACTCTATTATACCTATGAGTATATCATTGAAAATGGAGGGAAGATGGTGATCACCCTTGAAGCAGATTCCCCTCAACTAGAATTTCTAGGAGAGAGGCTCGCCTCACGCTTTTTGAGTGGAGTAGTTATACCTATCAATTTACCTTCATTCAATGAAATTGAGCGTTTTATGGATGAATATATTCACCACAAGTACCTCTTTATGGACCCAGAGGTTCTAGGAATTATCGCAAATAGTACAGACAATTTGGCCGATGCTTTAAAGACCCTTGAACAATTCGTTGAGTTCGCAGAATTACAACAAGATGAATTGAGTTTGCAATGTTTCCAGAAATATTGGGAAGATAATAATAGAAAAAAAGAAATGGCGACTGAACCCATGAACATCATTAAACTAGTTGCTGAGACTATGGAGATTCCAGTAGCTGAATTGGTAGGACCGAGTAGAAAGCCAAGGGTGAACGAAGCAAGAGAATTAGCAATTTATACGATACGGACACTTTGTCAGATTTCTTATCCGGCCATTGCGGGTTATTTAAATCGTAATCATTCGACCATGATAAGCTCTTATAAGAAAATGCAAGCAAAGCTCGTGAATAACCCTGAGTTAATCATGAAGTACAATTATATATTGGAGAATTTCACATAGTACAATGCCATACCAATAACTAATCGTAATGTTCTGTAATAATTCGAGAATTAACTAGTCGGAAAGCATGATAAGGATAGGGGTGAAGATATGTCAGGTGTAATACAACGGATTGGGGTCCTCACCAGTGGAGGAGATGCTCCAGGAATGAATGCGGCTATTCGTGCGGTGGTCAGGAAAGGGATTTACCACGGGCTTGACGTTTTTGGCATTAGTCGTGGTTATGAGGGGCTAATTCATGGAGAAATCCAACAAATGAGTATTGGGTCTGTTGCGGACATTGTGCTTCGAGGCGGAACCATCTTAAAGACAGCACGTTCCGAAGAAATGCGAACCGTAGACGGCCAACAGAAGGCCTTAGGACAGTTACACAAGCGACAACTCGACGCCTTAGTAGTAATCGGTGGAGATGGCTCTTTTCGAGGGGCTCAAACGCTAGTCTCTCAAGGGATTCAAATAGTGGGGATTCCAGGCACCATAGACAATGACATAGCCGGGACTGATTTGACGATAGGTTTTGATACCGCCACCAATACTGTGGTGGATGCTGTAAGCAAAATCCGTGATACAGCCTCATCCCATGAACGAACCTTCCTTGTGGAAGTTATGGGGCGTGATTGCGGAAATATTGCCCTTCAAGCTGGTTTAGCTTGTGGAGCTGAATCAATTCTAGTACCGGAAATACCGTTCGATTTGGATGAAATTAGCGATAAATTAAAGCGTGGTCATCAACGTGGGAAAAACCATAGTATTATTATAGCGTCGGAAGGCGTCGGAAGCGTTTATGAAATTGGCAAAGAATTATGGGCCCGTTCAGGCTTTGAGACGCGGATTACGGTACTCGGCCATTTACAACGGGGAGGAAACCCTAGTGCTTTAGATGCTGTGATGGCTGCGGCCATGGGTGGAAAAGCGATAGATATTCTATTGGATAATGACACTAACAGGATGACTGCTTACATTAATCAAGTTGTCGTTTCTAGCCCACTAGATGCTGCCTATGGGACACGCCGTCCATTCAACAGAGAACTATATGATTTAGCCAATGAGCTTTCAATTTAGCCTTAGGAAACTTAAAGAAAGAGTGAGGTTGAGGTATGAATGACAACGGGCGATCTATAATTACTCTTGATTATACGGGAATGATGATCTCAGCTCAAAATTCAAACGGATTTGCAATGGAGGAACTGCATGGTCTTCAAAACTTGTTGGAGCAGGCTCAGATATCAATCCTGTCCCAACGGGATTCTGGGAAGCTCGATTTTTCCAAGCTTCTGACGTCTATGAAAGCACAACTTCACGAGATCATCGATTATTCGAATGCTGTCGCCCCTAACTATGATAACTTTGTTGTTCTGGGAATTGGTGGCTCAGCACTCGGCCCACTGGCTGTACACCAAGCTCTCAACCATTACTATTATAACGATCTTCCTCCAGCTGAGCGCGGTCACCGCCCCCGCTTTTATGTCATGGACAACATTGATCCTGTCCGGTTTAATGAGTTGTTACAAATGCTTGATCCACGAAAAACCCTTTTTAATGTAATATCCAAATCGGGTAATACGTCGGAAACTATGGCCCAATTTCTGATTATTCGTGATACCTTACGCCAAGTATGTGGTGACAGCTACGCGAAGCATATTGTCATCACAACGGATAAGGAAAAAGGAAATCTACTTCCCATTGCTCTCCAAGAAGGGTATCAGCGCTTCGTGATTCCAGCCGGAATCGGTGGTCGCTTCTCAGAATTGACACCCGTAGGATTGTTAGCAGCTGCTATATGTGGAATTGACGTTAAGCAACTGCTTGAAGGCGCTTTAGCTATGGATCAATGGATTCGAGATTCGAAAGGGGTACTATCCAACCCCGCGCAATTGCGGGCATCGCTAGCTTATTTATCCTATCAAAAAGGGAAGAACATCTCGGTGTTCATGCCTTACGCTGATGGCTTAAAAACAATGGCGGACTGGTACGCTCAAATGTGGGCGGAGAGCTTAGGGAAACGCTTTGATCGACAAGGTCGAGTTGTGAACGTTGGACAGACCCCTGTCAAAGCATTGGGGGTAACAGATCAACACTCCCAAGTTCAATTATATGTTGAGGGTCCAGACGATAAGATTATCACCTTTGTAACTGTCGAGAAATTCAAAGCAACACGAGAAATCCCCGTGGATTTTGATTTACCAGAGGACATCCAATTCCTAGGTGGACGAACCTTGGAAGAGTTATTATTTGCAGAACAAAAAGCAACCGAATACGCACTAACCTTAGCCAAGAGACAACATCAGAAAATTATTCTATCTAGCTTGGATGCGTATAGCGTCGGACAATTACTATTACTTCTTGAGTGGGAGACGGCCTATATGGGCGAGCTATTAAATATTAATACGTTTGATCAACCGGGAGTTGAAGAAGGAAAAAACGGGACATACGCTTTAATGGGACGAAAGGGCTATGAAACGAGGAAACATGATATTGAGGAGTATGGGAAAACGTTATATATCTTAAATGAAAAACGAGACTAAATAGGAGGCCCCACAACAAAAAAGTTGTCGTATGGTAAGCCACTTCCTCCCATGGTTGGAGGTTTTTTCTCTAACAGAAGGATTTTAGTTTAACGAGTCGAATCTACACAAAGAGAGGTGAAAATAAGTGGAACCTATTTTTGCGTTAGATATTGGAACCCGTATGGTCATGGGACTTGTGATGATCAAGAACAACGATCAGGGATATGAAATTTTAGCTAGTGCCCGAACAGAACATCGGCAGCGAGCTATGTACGATGGACAGGTTCATGACGTTGAAGAAGTTGCTCGGGCCGTCATTAAGGTCAAAGAGATTCTCGAAAAGAAGCTCGATGTACCCTTAAAACAGGTTGCAGTGGCAGCAGCAGGTCGTGCTTTGAGAACCGAAGTGGCTATTGCGGAACATAAAGAACTACTTCCTGTACGGTGGGAACGGGAAGATGTAATAGCTTTAGAAATGGAAGCAGTCCATCAAGCGCTCCATCAACTGAAGTCATCAACGGAGGATGATTCGCAAAGCTATCACTGTGTTGGATACAACCCAATAGCTCGCTGGAATGAAGGAGAGGAGATCTCCAGTTTAATCGGGCAACGGGGGAAGGTAGCTAAGGTTTCAGTTATTGCGACCTTCTTACCTCGGACAGTAGTAGATGGCTTGGTGGCTGTCTTAAGCCGAGTTGGTCTTGAAATGACTAGTCTAACCCTAGAACCAATAGCTGCAGGACAGGCTGCAATTCCGCCGAATATGAGGCGCCTCAATCTAGCACTAGTTGATATTGGGGCTGGAACCGCGGACATCGCCTTAACTAGGAATGGATCCTTCTTTGCTTATGGAATGGTTCCAATGGCTGGGGATGCTGTCACCGAGCAGATTTGTTCACATTATTTACTTGATTTCAAGGTCGGAGAAAAAGTAAAACGAGAATTGAATACTAAAATAGAAGTAAATTTCAAGGACTTTCTCGGAGCCAAAGTCGTTGCCAATACAGGTGAAGTTTTAAGGGTTATTCAAGCTGTGGTCGGGAAGGTTGCAGAGGCTATATCACAAGAGATTTTGAAACTCAATAATGACGTCCCTCAAGCGGTGATTCTTATTGGTGGCGGAAGTTTAACTCCTATGCTTCCCGAACTGCTGGCTGAGACCTTGGGAATCCCTCAGAATCGAGTGGGTATTCAAGTCAGAGAACGGCTAGGGGAGATTTATGGAGAGAAGAGCATAAAGGGGCCGGAAAGTATTACCCCAATCGGGATTGGAATTGCTGCGCTGGAAGGAAATGGCTTACAGTATTACACAGTGACAGTGAACAGTAGGCGGGTTTCAATCTTTGAATTACAATTGGCGACTGTAGCTGAAGCTTTACTCGCAGCTGGAATCCTGCCACGTTCATTTTTTGGGAAGCCGGGAGCGGCATTGACCTTCGAGTGGAATGGTGAAATGCGGGTCATTAAGGGGACAATGGGAAGTGCAGCACAATTATCAATCAATGGTAAATCCGGCAAATTAGATCAAGCACTTAAAGTCGGTGATGACATTGTCTTTGTCCCTGGAGAGCCGGGTGAGGATGCTCAGGTGTATTTTAAAGATGTGATACCAACTGTTGAGCCTAAATGGATTGTCTGGAATGGACAACGAGAAGCTTATTCTCCTCAAGTTTTTGTAAACAATCGATTGGCCAAGGAAACAGATATAATTTTCGATGGCTATAAAATTACCTACGTCCCGAACGATGATTTGAGTAATCTTTGCCTACAAAAGGGCTATAACCCCCAAAAAAAAGCTGAGATCGAAATCCGTATCAATGGTGAAACACACACTTTTGACTTAACTCGAGAGTTATTAGTTAATGGTTGTGCTGTAGACATCAGTCATATTATCCATGAAGGAGATTCAATAGAGGTTCGTACAAGACAGATCACGGTCGGTGAGTTGAGGTTAGAGCCCAAACCAATCACGTTCACAGTCAATGGGTTAAAAGTTGATTATCCTCCTCAAGTTACGATCATATCCTTTCATGGACGACCTGTCTTAGAGGACCAACCCCTAAAGGATGGAATGGAGCTGAAAGTCGAAGGATTTAAGGGAATGCCGATTCTTTCAGATCTTTTACCCTATGTCAAATTTCCCGAGGAAGTGCGTCCAGGGGCTGCATTAAAACTAAGTGTTAATGGAACACCGGCAGAATTTACAACTGTTTTACATCCTGGTGACCGCGTATCTGCGATTTTTGACTAAGCGGCTTAATTTGAAAGTTTCTAAGAATTACTTGACAATTACGTAATACGCCATAAAATAGTAATGGAGGTGTTATCATGTTATTTCAATGGTTAGTTGTATTCATTGTAATTGCTACATTGTTTGTGACTCTATACTCTGATACGTTAGCAGGTAAGAAAAAGCATTCCAGTTACTTTAAAACAGTTCAAAAACCAACTGGGAAAGCGGAACGTGAGGCAGCGTTACCAAAGCAATGTAAATACGATGGTTTCTATGCAAAATTGAACAGCTTATAATCTCAACAGATCCGATAATTGACATCGGATCTGTTATTCTGTTCGAGTGATAGACGGGTGTATTGAAGTCTATCAACCTGGATATTCTAGCATCGGAGGAATTAAAATGCATCAATACTGGTTTTTCATCGGAGATTTTCCTATTCGGGCATACGGGACACTATTCGCGTTGGCCTTCATAGTTGGAGTAGGTATCACGCTATATTTCGCCAAAGTTGAAGGGCGACCGGAATATATGGAACCCATTATGGATTTAGCACCTATTTTGCTAATATCTGGTTTATTTGGTGCTCGTTTCTGGCAAGTATTCTTTTTTGATTGGGCTTTTTATAAGCAGCATCCTGGCGAAATAATTGCCATCTGGCATGGGGGGCTTTCGATCCAAGGGGGTGTGGTAGGCGCATTATTGGCAGGCGCAATTTACGTTTGGGTAAAGAAGCTACCTTTCTGGGAATTAGCAGATTTAATGGCCCCAGGGCTTATACTCGCTCAATCGATCGGTCGGAATGCAAATCTTATGAATGGTGATGCATTTGGAGGGCCTACAGGAGGTGACTTTGGGATTCTTTATCCTATTGGTACTATTGCTCGAGATACCTTTGGGGACCAACCACTGTGGCCAGCAGAAGTGTGGGAAGGACAAGTGGATGTGCTTATCTTTGCACTTCTCGTAATTCTGAAATTAAGAAAGTGGCCATCAGGCGTAATCTTCTTGTTGTACATGGTATTATACAACCTGTCCAGATTATTTTTAGAGGGTCTTCGTGGGGATAGCCCACGGTTTTTATTCAACTGGACTGCTGCACAATGGAGTAGTATGGCGGCTGTTGGGATTGCTCTGTTGCTCCTGGCTTGGAGAGTATGGAAGGAGCGGCAACACAAGGTAGTTTAACAATAGTAAAGCATGGGAACTCTATCGAGAGTTCTCATGCTTTACTATTATACTTATAACACCATAACTTTCAGATTGGCCAAAAAAGAGTGATCCTTTATTCTTTGAATATTGATTGAGGATGGTAAGTATTTCATATATTTTACATATAGTATAAATTTGCAGGATTTTCTTATGACATGCAGAAAATATAGTAGACAGAAAAGAGCGAAACCTTAACGATCACCCTCTTTTCTCAAGGACTCTTTTATTATTTGCTTAAGATTGAGGAAATAACACTCCGATGATTCCGCCAATACCACCCGATACGAGTGCCAGGATAGTTTTCTCTCCTAGTTTTAGCCAAGATGGTGTATCAGCCCAGAAAACTGAAGATAGGATTAGTACCAGAAGAATAAATCCAACTCCGACAGCCAATCCATAGTACAATCCTCTTGTGCCCGCTTGGTAGGCCGTGATAAATGATGCGATGAAAATACTTGTGCTAAAGATAATGTTGATCGATAGTTCAGACTCAGGGAGTGATGTATAGGAGAGCAGGACGCCAAATACTAAGGACATTAACATTGCCAAGATTGATGCCAAGAGAACCCCTTTTAGAATTAAGCTGAACTGAAAGGATTTTGACATGATTATCCCTCCTTTGATGATAACTACCTATGCCTCAATTGAGTGGAGTATGACAAGTAAACGCAATAAATAACAAATTCTTAAGAAACGAGGAGGAACCGAAATGAAAAAGATGATCCCTGATTTTGAAAAAATGAAAAATACTGGTGAAAAGATTAGTATGTTAACAGCTTATGATTATCCTTCTGCTCAGTTAGTGGAAGCTGCAGGTATTGATACAATCCTTGTCGGAGATTCATTAGGCATGGTTGTTTTAGGATATGATTCAACGGTGCCGGTTACAATGGAGGAAATCCTTCATCATACCAAAGCGGTACGAAGGGGGGCAATAAAGACATTCGTAATTGCTGATATGCCGTTTATGAGCTACGCTTCGGTCGATCTTGCCCTAATGAATGCCGGTCGGCTTATCAAAGAAGGGGGAGCAGATGCAGTAAAACTCGAAGGGGGTATGAATGTAGTTTCTATTGTTCAAGCCCTTACTCGTGCGGGAATTCCTGTTGTTGGACATATTGGGCTAACTCCTCAAACAGCAAATCAGCTTGGGGGGTTTAAGGTTCAAGGACGAGACTTAGATAGTGCAAAGCAGTTAGTTAAAGATGGTCAAGAATTAGAACAAGCGGGTGCCTTTTTACTTGTACTTGAGGCAATACCAAGGCAAGTGGCAAGGCAGATTTCTGCTGAGCTGACAATACCAACGATTGGGATTGGTGCGGGACTTGATTGTGATGGGCAAGTCCTAGTGTTTCACGATATATTAGGACTATTTGAACGCTTTAAGCCTAAATTCGTTAAGCAATATGCCCTACTTGGACAAAAAGCGGTGCAAGCGATACAAACGTTTCATCAAGAGGTTAAATCAAGTCAATTTCCAGCAGAGGAACATACCTTTGACTTATCAGACGAGGTTATTCAGAAACTTTATGGGAATAAGTGAAAACAACGAACTATTAGGATCATTAATGCTAAATAAAACTTTTTCCATATAGCTTTTATCTATAAATTTGCTATAATGTAATTAATTTTCAATTTAATATTAAGGTAAAGTGAGAGGATGGACTAACATTGAGATTAAAAGAAAAAACTCATCGGAAATTTGTCGAATTTTTTGAAAAGATCTCTAGTATGTATCATGGAAACGAATTTGAATTAGCATATTCAGATATTCAACGGGAAACAGGTGCGGCAAGTGTTACCTTAAAACGTGCAATTCAGTCCTTAGCAGAAGACGGTGTTATTGAAGTACATCCGGGACGCAACTCGAGATATGCACGTTTTCATTATCTACTGCCTATTAAGTCGGGCGAAGAACAATCCTCAGAAGTAGTACTTAAAGAATCACAAAATCTAGAGAATGTCTATAACGAGGATAAGCCTCAATCAGGAAGCTTGTTAACGATCAATGAAGACGTCACAGAGCTTACCCAGCTTGTCGATCATCTCCGTAGACGTGTGCGTAATCAAGAAATGGCTATTGCTTTACTTCAAGATCGTTTGGCCGAGATTGAGGACAAAATGCGTAAGAGATAATTTCCAAGCATTAGCTAGAGATTTTTTTACACTGTAGTGATATAATACAAATACATCCTGCCTTGTGCGTATAGATTATCATGGTTTTGATCCTATTATGTGACAAGGGAACTAAATGTTACGCTAGTACAACAGGCCCTTACTAAGGGAAGTTGGAAAGTTTGAACTAGGTGCCCACCTGCGAGAGCGGGGTCAGAAACCTGAAGTCTTACGGCAAGTTGGGGAAGGGTAGGGATTTTTCCTACCCTTGTTATTTTTAAGGGGTGTATTAATGACTCGAATCATACTAACGCGTCATGGCCAGACCTTATGGAATATTGAAGGACGAGTACAAGGAAGTTTAGATTCTCCTCTTACAGAAAAGGGGATACTTCAAGCCCGCTCCTTAGCAGTTAGATTAAAGGACGAAGGAATCGAACATATTTATTCCAGCGACTCCCTTCGGGCAATAGGTACCGCAGAAGAGATTCGTTGCGAGCTGGGACTTGAGTCATTATCCACAAATCCTGCGCTGCGCGAATTTGCCTTTGGTGAATGGGAAGGTAGGATCTGGCAAGACTTACGGGAAGTCAATCCAGAGGTATTTAAGATTTGGGATTCGGAACCCCATCTTATCACCACACCCGGTGGCGAGAACATGGGTTTGGTAATGGAAAGGGCTTGGACCTTTTTACAACAAATCATTGCCCTTCATCCTAAAGAGACGGTTTGTCTTGTAACGCATGGGCTAACCTTAAAGATGTTAGTTACGAAAGCACTTGGCTTTGAGGTTCATGAGTGGGCTAAAACACCGTGGCAACATAATACGGCCTTGAACATTTTTGAGGTCGTTGGCGATCAATGGCTACCAAAGCTACTTGGGGATTGTAAGCATTTAGACGAATCAAATTTAAACTAGGTATTAACATGATAAAATTTGTGAGTTAAACGATTGACTGCAAAAAGGCGTAAGGGACATTGTCCCTTACGCCTTTTTTGGCACTAACTAGAAAGAATAAACAGATGTTTAAGACTTGGCGCGAGCCAAGTTTCTTTAAAACTTACAGATTACTGCATCAAATTCATTACTCAGTACTCTTTTCCCAGTCTTGTTCAAACATATTGACTAATTTTGCTGAAGCTAAAGGAGAGGGGACAGTAATGGAAAATTCATGATTAGTGACAAATGAAGAACGCGTCCAGTCTGAACTGCTTAAAAGAAAGGTCGAGTTATCAAAAATGGCTAAGTGCATCCCTAGCGACGTTTCACTTGCGAAATATCGGATGGGAATATTATTGGCGGTTAGAGTATCTATGGTAACCGGAGTATTACTCTTAGCTGATTGATCTAAGATAAGGCGAACATCTCTCCCTTTCTCGGCAGCTTCAATGAGGGCTTGTACTAAATCCGGATCTGATATTTCAGGAATTTCTATCAAGATGGAATTTGTACTAGCTGATATTTGCTCGACAAGCTGTTGTTTTACATTGGCGTTGGTGGCTAATATAATGCTTTCATTCGGTAGAGGGGAGGTCTTGGGTACATCTAAGGCGAAAGTTGTGGTAAACTCCCAATCCTTTGAAAACAAAGTTGCGGTTCTCCAAGCAGATTTCCCTGATAACTCGACAGCAAGATCATGGGCTAGCAACCCATTAACAGTCCATGGTGGCCCATAGATCAAGGCTACATTTTGGTCAACTATTAAGTATTTGGTATGGTTGATTTGCCCCTTTTGAGCAGGATAATACTGAATTGATACATTTTGACTCTTTAATAGATCTAGAGTCGCCCAGTTTTTTTTCTGCCATTGGTCGAGGAGGATTCGGACATCAATCCCTGAACGAGATTTTGTAAGGAGAAGCTGAATAAGGTGAGGATCATCAAACTCAGCCTGCTGAACATAAATTGATTTTTGTGCAGACTCGATTAGTGCTAACGTTCGATTATAGATTGCATCTTTATCAATATAGAGCGCTTCAGCGGGCAGGTCGGAAATTTTAATGGGTTCTGGAAAAAGTTTTGGAAGTTTAAGTGAGCAGCCACTTAATAATAACATACTGAATATGAGCAGAAAAAAGATAGAAAAAACGAATTTCTGTTTTGACATGGCAGTTAATTCTCCCAAGGTTAAAAATATTGTCTATATTATACCATATATGTCCAAGCGGTTAATAGTTTTGCGAGGCATAACTCATATAAGTTTTTCATAAAATTCGCAAAGTAAGTTAATTATTTGGAGAGGCATAGAGTTATGAAGTTACTTAAGTCTAATGTAATCATACTTATAGCCGTTTTAAGTCTCATTGTAATTCCATGGTTGGTTTATTCGACGCATATTAGGACGCCGATAAGCAACCATTATACTTCTGAGTTTTCTGCGACGCTGGCTCATGAGCATGTAAAATATCTCACCCAAAAAATTGGTCCACGACCAGCTGGGAGTAAGTCTGAGTTGACAGCAGCTCAGTACATTAGTTATGTCTTAAATCAAAATGGATGGAAGGTGCGTGAACAGCCCTTTAGTAAAGTTGTCATAAGAGAGTCTTCGGTCTTAAAACAAGAACAAGAGGTCGAATTAATCAATAGCCAAAACATTATTGCAGAATTACCTGGAACACTACCTGACACAATTGTTGGTGGTGCTCATTACGATTCTGCGAATCTAAATGCTCCCGGGGCAATCGATAATGCATCAGGTGTGGGGGTATTGCTTGAGCTAGCACGCGTGCTAAGTAAAGAACCTCATCAAGAAACCTATCAATTGATATTCTTTGGAGCGGAAGAGTATGGGTTGGTTGGGTCGCAATATTATACGACGCAAGCAGATTTGTCTGCTGTTCGATGGATGCTTAATGTCGACATGGTCGGAACCCCGTTAGAAATAGATGTCGCAGGTATAAAGTCTACGCCCCCAGAGCTAATTAAGCAAGTTGCAGCTTTGGCAAGTGATAGTGGTATCCCATTTAAGCTCAATCGGGATTTTATCATGATGACTCGTGAAAGTTCACACGGAGGTGCAAGTGACTTTAGTTCATTCTTGGATAAGGGCATTCCTGCCCTTGGCCTTGGTATTTACGGGCGTCCAGCAGGATATTTTCATCGGCCAGAAGATCGTTTGGAACGAGTTTCTCTCGGGGAATTGCAGAAGATCGGCGAACTAACCCATCGTTTGTTAACCTCTGTAAAGTTGGAAAAGATAGGTCCAAGCGAGTGGGATGAGTTGTATCTACCGTTTAAAGTAGGAAATTATATATATATTTTGACAAGTAATGGACTTCGTTGCTTCACCTTTTTTGCCTTTTTAGCGTCGGTAATAATCTTAATTAAGGTCCATAGAAGGATGTTCGATCAACAGATACTAATCTGGAAAAAAGTATTGGTGATTCTAGGAGTTACTTTATTGCTGAGCGTGATTGTGGTTGGTTTGAGTGGATGCGGAGAAGTCTTATGGAGTTGGGTAAAAGATGTTCAGTTATTGTATCACGCGCACCCAATGCTCTTTGTCTTAGCTCGTATCGGTATTGCCATAGGGATTTTTATCATCATTGCTAGTTGGTTTCATAAGCTTCCGATGGATAAGGACCCAGAACTATATTGGTTTACTGGGGTATTGCTACTTTTTACAGTTAGTTTATTATTAGCTCTAATACGAATTGATCTTGCTTTTCCCTTTGTATTTTGGCTACTGTGTATGGAGTTACAGTTATTCTTGCCAAGTATAATACTGACATTAATAGGTCCATACTTCATTTATACAATTCATTTCGAACTCCTAAATTCTCAGCAATGGATCAGCTTTTACGAAGCTCTACACAATTATTTCATAATATTCTTAGTAATTTATAGTCTACTCCTGACCCCCTTTCTATTATCCACCTTACATGTCGCATTCACTAACACTCAACTCACAAAAAGACTATTGAACTATTCACGAAAGCCAACCCTGTTGATCACTTGTCTATTGATTTTATTATTAGGGATAGTCCCTATTTATAATCGAGATTACCCACAGACGGTCACAGTTCGAGAAGAGTGGTCAGAAAATGGTGAAGGATTGGTTCATCTTTTCTCTCAAGAACGTCTGCCTAACCACCTTATGAAAGATCTGGGTGGACAAGAAGGGAAAAGCCTGTTTGTACCGATTATTAATGAAACGGCCCCAATAAGTGTGGAAACTACCGTGTTAGAAAGAAATAGCGATTCCCTGAGAGAACTCGATATTTCTTTCAAGCTAAAATATCTTAGTGAACCATATTTAGTCCGTTTCAAATTTGAGAGCACGCAACCTTTTAAGATCAAAACCGATCAATTTTTACCCATGTCTAAACTTCCAAAAAAAATAGATTTAAAAGGAATTCAACAGCCTTCTGGAAATTATACAATATCACTCCAGAGAACGCCTCCTCATAAGAAAATAATTGATTTCGCTGTTGAAACCCAGGGTATTATAACCTGTACGCTAGAAGCCATCCATTCAGATCAGTCACCTCGGATACAAATTCATGATGAACTACTATCGGTTGAGTATCAAATTCAGTTCAAGCAAAGTTATAACTTTTAGTAAACAACCTTTGCATACGTTTAAAGTTAACTGGGAAAAATAAAGATAGCTTGAGGAGGGTGAAATATATGTATAAACTGATTGCGGTTGAAGCTGGACTGGAAAATGTAACTAGAGCGCTACATGACGCGGGATTTAAAACGACTCCTCTTGAAGGTCAAGCATTGAAGACTGTGCGTGCCGCTGTCGTCAAAGGTGATGGAACTAATGTTTTGGCTCACGAATGGCCTGTTAAAATGCCAGTTATTAATGCAACGGGACGGAGTGCTGACGAAATTGTCGATGTTCTCCGGGATCGCCTCTCGTAAGACATTCTATATATTAATGAGCATACCCTAGATGCCGTCCTTTTTGAAAAGGACGGTTTTTTTGCACTAAAAAGGGATAAAATACCATATACTAAAATGAAGTCTATTTCATTTTGGAAGGAGTTGTTCTTATGTTCTTTGGTATTATTCCCTTTGCCCTAGGTTTTGGATTAGGGACATTAGCGGCACCTCGCTATGTTCCGTATCCTGCTTATACCCCCTACGCCCCATATGCACCCTATCCGTATCCTTATCGGAGTTGGTATTAAACCAATCATGAACAAATCTATAGATTAAGAAAAGGAAGCGAAAGCTTCCTTTTCTTCGACTTTCACGGTATATTTTGATAGACGTCTATCTCATATTATAGTTAGACTGGGAAAGTGAGGAAAGAATAAATGATAATTTCAAGAGCATTTCTGAAACAAAATCGTAAAAAGAGGCTTGAACAAGGGCATTCATGGGTTTTTCCAAGTGAAATTGAAAGGATTGAGGGAAACCCTCAGGGTGGCGATGTTATAAATATTCATAACCATGCCGGACATTTTTTAGCGCAAGGTTTCTATAATCCTTTATCTCAACTTATCATCCGAGTTGTAACCTATTCTGAAGTTATAGTGGATGAACAATTATTTCATGATAAAATCGAACAGGCGTGGAGGCGTAGGCAGTGGTTATTACCGAGTGTTACCTCATGTCGAGTTGTGCATGGGGAAGCGGATTTTTTACCAGGAATAGTTATTGATAAATATGAAAATGTTTTGGTAGTTCAAATTCTCGCGCTGGGGATGGAAGTTCGGCGACAATGGATTTATACTGCTTTAAAGAAGATTTTCAACCCGCGTGGAATTTATGAACGAAGTGACGTTTCGGTAAGGAGGCTCGAAGGACTTGAAGAAAGGGTGGGCTTTGTTGAAGAGCCCTTTGATACCCATGTAACAGTAGGTGAGAATGGACTTAGTATCTTAGTTGATGTTGCTGAAGGACAGAAAACAGGGTATTTCTTCGATCAACGGGAGAATAGAGCTGCGTTAAGGCCGCTAATGACAGGGTGGGGTCTCAACCGCGGAATTCAAGTGGATGAGAATGGACAACCGAAGAATGCGTTAGGCAAAGAAATCAAGAATCCTTTTTGGGACGGTGCGGAAGTACTTGATTGTTTCTCTCACACGGGCTCTTTCATGTTGCACGCTTGTCTTTATGGAGCAAAAAAAGTGACTTGTTTAGACATTTCTGAGAAAGCCATTGAGATGGCTAAAGCAAATGCTTTGCTGAATGGGTTTCTGCATAGGACAGAATTTGTGGCAGCTAATGCGTTTGATTTCTTAAGAGAACAAGTTAAAGAGAAGAAAACCTGGGATGTAGTGATTCTAGACCCTCCTGCATTTGCAAAAAACCGTCAATCTATCGAAGGCGCAATACGGGGATATAAAGAGATTAATTTACAGGGAATGAAGTTAGTGCGTCCTGGTGGAATTTTAGTAACGGCATCCTGCTCCTATCATTTAAGTGCCACTCGGTTCTCGAATATGCTCCAAGAGGCTGCTTCCGATGCTCGAAAAGTATTGCGACTCATCGAATTTCGGCGTGCGGGTTTAGACCACCCCGTGCTACTTGGGAGCGAAGAAACTGACTATTTAAAGTTTGCCATGTATGAAGTGTTTGAACGATAATTCTATAATTGCTCTTTGCAAATGAGTCTCTTTGTCATATAATAGGTAATATATGGAGGGGGGATTAGGAGTGCAGGAGTCGAAAACATTCGAAAGTATTTGCAATCTATTGCGTAATCATTCCTACAAGGTAACCCACCAGCGACAGACGATACTCCAGACATTTATGGAACATGTCGATCGTCATTTGAGTGCTGAAGAGGTCTATATGCTCGTTAAACACCGAGACCCTGAAATTGGCTTAGCTACCGTCTACCGTACACTTGACATATTAGCGGAAATTGGTGTGTTGCTTAAAAATGATTTTGGAGATGGTCGAAGTAGGTATGAATTTAGTAGAAAGGACGAACAACATCACCACCACCACCTTATCTGTTTACATTGTGGGAATGTCTCAGAATTTGATGACGATTTATTAGAGTCCTTAGAAGCAGTGATTAGCAAACGAACTCAGTTCAAAGTTATTGATCATGATTTGAAATTTTATGGTTATTGCAAGAAATGTGAAGAGGCGCTATAAAAGGCCTCTTTTTTTTTGTTATTCAAGTATTTTATAACAATTTATTATGAACCTAAAATATTATTGCTGGAAGCTGACGAGTGGAAAGGATATAGAGTTGAAATTTGCGAATTATCTCATATATATCAAGCATTTGACGGTATATTTTAGGAATATTGAGAAGGGATTGGCAGAGAGAAAGGAGAAGATATATATGGTAAAATAAGTAAATAAAGGGGTGAAGTTATGAATCTACCTCTGGCCTCGAATGTTAAGCAAAGTAAGCCATCTCAGAAGAGTTCATATTTGTGGAATTCTCTCCAAGCTGGATGGCAGCATCGCCTTGGAAAGACAGATGAAGCTATTCTTACTTGGGTGAGTTTATTAAGTCGCGATTCAGCAAAGGCACATTATAGAATAGTACGTTGTTTGATCGAAGCTCAAGCTTATCAAGAAGCAAG